>CANGOE010000041.1 GCA_947455455.1 Hyphomicrobiales bacterium | reverse complement strand
GCCACGGGCACGGATGGCTATTTGCACAGGATGGGCCGTTGGCTCAAAGAAAGTTTTTAAGAGGCTGAAGCGCGCAATCGGGGATGTCGGGATACACAAGAGTGACGAGTTGCTTTGCACCATAATCGAGAGGCCAGAACGATGACAATCAATCTTAAGGTTCCGGATATCCGCGAATTGAAGCCGAGAATTACCGTATTCGGTGTCGGTGGCGCTGGCGGCAATGCCGTCAACAACATGATCGAGCTGGGTCTGCAGGGCTGTGAGTTCGTGGTCGGCAATACCGATGCGCAGGCCTTGACCGCCACCAAGGCGCACCGGGTGATCCAGATGGGGATCCAGGTGACCGAGGGTCTGGGCGCGGGATCGCAACCGGAAGTCGGTCGTGCGGCCGCCGAAGAGGTGATTGACGAAATCCGCGACCAACTGGCTGGCGCGCATATGGTGTTCGTCACCGCAGGCATGGGCGGCGGCACGGGAACCGGTGCGGCTCCGATTGTGGCCCGCGCGGCCCGCGAGCTCGGCATCCTGACCGTCGGTGTTGTCACCAAGCCGTTCCATTTCGAAGGCACCCGCCGCATGAAGCTGGCCGAGGCAGGTATCAACGAATTGCAGAAATCGGTGGATACGCTGATCGTTATCCCGAACCAGAACCTGTTCCGCGTTGCCAATGAACAGACCACCTTTGCCGATGCTTTCGCCATGGCAGACCGTGTGTTGTATTCGGGCGTGGCCTGCATCACCGATCTGATGGTCAAGGAAGGCCTGATCAATCTCGACTTCGCCGACGTGCGCGCCGTGATGCGTGAAATGGGCAAGGCAATGATGGGCACCGGTGAAGCCAGCGGTGAAAAGCGCGCTTTGCGTGCCGCCGAAGCCGCCATTGCCAATCCCCTGCTCGATGACGTCTCGATGAAGGGGGCGCGCGGCCTGTTGATCTCGATCACCGGCGGGTCCGATCTGACCCTTTACGAAGTCGACGAAGCCGCCACCCGCATCCGCGAGGAAGTCGATCACGAAGCCAATGTGATCTTCGGTGCGACCCGTGACGATTCACTCGAAGGCATTGTCCGTGTGTCGGTTGTTGCCACCGGCATCGACTATGCCGAAATGATGCGCGACAAGGGGCTTGCCACCACCGAGGCACGCATTGCCGAAGCCGCCGCCCGTTTCCAGAATGATTTGCAGGAACAGTCCCGCGTGGCACAACGCGCCGACGAGGAGGCCCATCTGCGCGCCGCCGCTGTCGCCCGTCCGCACATGCAGGCCGCCCCTGCACCGCATGCCTATGCCGATGTGAGCCTGCGTCCGGCTTCGATGGGGGCACCTTCTGCCTCACCTGTCAGCCAGCCTGCCATGCGCCAGCCCGCCGCCGCTCCGGCCTATGACCGCTACGAGGCTCCCCAGGCGCCCGCCTATCAGCCCGCAGTGCCACAGGCTCCCGCTTATCAGGCACCCGCCTATCAGCAACCTGCCGCGCAGGCACCGGCCTATCAGGCTCCTGCCTATCAGGCGCCGACCTCGTTCATTCCGCCACAGCCCGAACAGCCTGTGCGCGCTCCACGCATGCCGCGGATCGAGGATTTGCCTTTGGTGGCCCAGCAGAGCTATGCCGCCGCACATGGCACCGCCGCGCCAGAGCCCGCTCCAGAGCGCAAGCGTGCTTCGCTGATCGACCGTCTGGCCGCCGCTGGCTTCGGCCGCAAGACCGAACGTGCCGAGCCTGAAGCACCGGCTCCACGCGCACCGGTTCAGGTTCCTGCCGAACCACGCCAGACTGCCGAACCGATGATGGCCCATCAGGATTTTGCCAAGCGTCCGGCCTTACAGCCACAGCCGCAGAACCAGTCCCGTGCTTTCGAGGATGACCAGCTGGAAATTCCGGCCTTCTTGCGCCGCCAGTCCAACTGAGGGCGCACGGTCAGGGGCAGACTCGCTCCTCACCGGTCCCCGCTCTATTCCCTGCAAGGCAGGGGATGTCACAATCCACAGATGGTTAACAGCCCGCCAAGCCATTGGCGGGTTTTTCTTGTTTTGAATCAATGGGATAATGATTGTAACAAATGGTAACAAACCTTGATTTTTATGTTGGTCGGTCTTGGCGTAAACCCACACCAGAAAGTGGAATTGGGTAAAGCTGTCCCATTTGATGAAAAGGCAAAGAGACAATGATGCAGACCAAGCAGACCACCATTCGCAACAGCGTCGAACTGTCCGGTTTGGGCGTTCATGGCGGGCAACCGGTCCATATGATCATGCATCCTGCCAATGCCGATACAGGTATCGTGTTTTTGCGCACAGGTCTGCCCGATGGCCGCGACCGCCGGATCAAGGCGAACTGGAAGTCTGTTTCTGCCACTGAATTGTGCACGGTGATCGGGGATACCGAGACCGGATCGGTTGCCACCATCGAGCATTTGATGGCCGCGCTTTATGCCGCAGGCCTCGACAATGTGCTGATCGAAATCGATGGTCCCGAAATGCCGATCATGGATGGATCGTCGGCCGCTTTTCTCGAAGCCATCGACGAGGCTGGCATGGTGCGGTTTTCCGCGCCGCGCCGCTATATTGAAATTCTCAAAACCGTGCGCATCGAACAGGGCCGCGGTTGGGCCGAACTGGTGCCCCATGATTCCGGCTTCCGGCTTGAAGTCGAAATTGATTTCCCGACCCCGGTGATCGGTCGCCAGAAGAAGATGATCGATCTCGACCTGCGCACCTTCCGTAAGGAAATCTCCCGCGCACGCACTTTCGGTTTCATGAAAGATGTCGAGCATCTGCGCCGCGCCGGTTACGCGCTGGGGGCATCGCTCGATAACACTGTTGCGCTGGGCGATGACGGCGTGCTCAACCCTGACGGCACCCGTTGGCCCGATGAATTCGTCCGCCACAAGACCCTTGACGCCATCGGCGATCTGTCTTTGGCCGGTGCGCCGATCATCGGCAAGTACCGTTCCTATTGCGGCGGGCACAAGATGAACGTGTCGATCCTGCAGGCTCTGTTTGCCGATCAGGATGCCTATCGTCTGGTCACGGCCTCGCAGGCCGCATCCGGTCTGGCCACATTGCCCAGCTCTGCCGTGGCTGTCGCCGAGGCGTGAGGCGAGGGCCCGAATGTCAGGTCCGTGCAACGGGCTGGCAGTGCATAAACCACATCTGGTTTTTGCTGGCATGATCATCAATAGAAGTCTGGAATCTGCCACAATTTTGCGCTAAGGATAACTATACTTGGCGGTATGCGTACCGTGGCCCCGATCCAGAGGATGCTTCAGAGAATGACCTTGCGTATTAAGCCCGGCTCACAGCGTCGTCTGTCATCGCGCCTCACATTCCCGCTCATGGCTGTTCTGCTCGCTGTTTCGGTAGCGGGTTGTGATACGCTGTCTTCGCTCAATCCCTTTGGTGATGACGAGGTTTACAAGCCTGAAATCAAACCGGCTGTGCCCGCCGAAGTGCTTTACAATCAAGGTCTCGCTTTCTTGAGCGAAAGTTCGTTCGACAGCGCGGCCAAGCGGTTTGCCAAAGTGGACCGTGAATATCCGTTTTCGACCTGGTCGAAAAAGGCTCTGATCATGCAGACCTTCGCCCATTACAATGCCCGCAATTATGATGAAGCCGCCATAACGGGCAAGCGTTTCCTTGGCCTGTATCCGGCCAGTGACGATGCGGCCTATGCGGCCTATATGGTGGCCAATTCCTATTACAACCAGATCCCCGATACAGCACGCGATCAGGATCGTGCCGACAAGGCTCTGATGGCGTTCCGCGAAGTGGTCGAGCGTTGGCCTAAATCCGAATATGTGGAAGACAGCCGCTACAAGATCACCGTTGTGCAGGACCAGCTGGCTGGTCGCGAAATGGATATTGCGCGCTTCTACCTGAAAAAGCGCAATTACACCGCCGCGATCAACCGCTTCCGTGCTGTGGTGTCCAATTACCAGCGCACCAACCAGACCGAGGAAGCACTCGCCCGTCTGGCAGAGGCCTATCTGGCCTTGGGCATTGTCAACGAGGCCCAAACAGCGGCCGCAGTGCTGGGCCACAACTATCCCGACTCTGTCTGGTATAAAGACACCTATAATCTGTTGCAGACCAAGGGTCTCGAGCCCCGCGAAAGCACGGATTCATGGATGAGCAAGGCCTTCAAGAGCGTTGGTCTGGGTTAATCCACACCTGTAACGCTTAGCCGGGGGGTGGGCTGATGCTGGTTGAACTGTCCATCCGCGACATTGTGCTGATCGACAAGTTGACGCTCGGCTTCGAGACAGGCTTGGGTGTGCTGACCGGAGAAACCGGCGCTGGCAAATCCATTCTTCTGGATGCTTTCGCGCTGGCTTTGGGCGCACGCGGCGATGGCTCGCTGGTCCGCCATGGCGAAAATCAGGGGCAGGTGACGGCCGTTTTCAGCGTCCCGCCCGATCACCCTTCAGCCCGTCTGTTGCAAGCGCAAGACATCGATTTCGAAGGCGAAATCATCTTGCGCCGGATCCAGTTTGCCGATGGCCGCACCCGCGCTTTGGTTAATGATCAAGCCGTCAGCGTGCAGGCCCTGAAGGCGATCGGTGCGACACTGGTTGAAATCCACGGCCAGCACGATGACCGCGCTTTGACCGATCCCGCCTCGCATCGTGATTTGCTGGATGCCTTTGCCCAAAACCAGTCTTTGGTGGCCGCTGTTGCGGAGGCGTTCGCAACGTTCCGCAGTGCGCGCGACCAGTTGAACGCCCATGAGGCCTATATCGAGAAAGTGCGCAAAGAGGCCGATTTCTTGCGCCATGCGGCCGCCGAGCTGAACAAACTCGCCCCGCAGGAGGGCGAGGAAACCGATCTGGCCACCCGCCGGCAGACCATGATGGGCTCTGAAAAGATCGCCACCGAAATCAATGATGCCCTGTCTGCCCTGTCGGGTGATTCCTCGCCCATTCCGGTGCTGTCCTCGGTCATGCGGCGGTTGGAGCGGCGCTCGCGCGATGTGCCGCAATTGATCAATCCCTCCTTGCAGGCACTCGAACAGGCGCTGGATGCGGTCGATCGCGCCCGTCAGGCCATCGAAGAGGCCCAGCGGGCGACCGAGTTCAATCCGCGCGATCTCGAACATGTCGAAGAACGCCTGTTTGCCCTGCGGGCCGCGGGGCGCAAATACAATGTGATGGTGGATGATCTGGCCGCGCTTGCGGTCCGGTTTGATCATGATCTGGCGGCGATCGATGCGGGCGAGGCCGATCTGGTCCGGTTGCAACAGGCAGTCAAGGAAAGCGAGCAGGCCTATCTGTCGGCTTCCGAGGCCCTGTCCCAAAGCCGCCATACGACGGCCAAAAAGCTGGAAGAAGCCGTGGGCAGTGAATTGCCGCCCCTGAAGCTGGAGCGGGCGCGTTTTCTCGTGATGGTCGAGAGCGACCGCGAACAGCGCCACGCGGCAGGATTTGACCGGGTTGAATTCTGGGTGGAAACCAATCCGGGCACCAAGCCGGGCCCGTTGATGAAAGTGGCCTCGGGCGGCGAATTGTCGCGCTTCATGCTGGCTTTGAAGGTCCGTCTGGCTGATCGCGGGTCGACACCGACACTGGTGTTCGATGAAATCGATACAGGTGTCGGCGGCGCTGTGGCCGATGCGATCGGGCAACGGCTGGCACGCCTGGCCGGACGGGTGCAGGTGCTGGCCGTCACCCACGCGCCGCAAGTGGCCGCCAAAGCGGGATGCCACTATCTGATTTCCAAGGCGATGGAGGCCGGACGCGTCGCAACCCGTGTCGATCTGCTGGCTGACAAGCCGCGTTGCGAGGAAATCGCCCGGATGCTGTCAGGGGCCGAAATCACACAGGAAGCCCGCGCGGCGGCGCGAAGCCTGTTGACCACGGGCAACGGAGCCTGATCGTGACTTCGCCTGCACGCGCCATGGCTGTGGATGATCTCACCCCGTTCGAGGCACAGTTGGAGCATCAGGATCTGGCCAGCGAGATTGCCGCGCATGATGTGCGTTATCACCAGCAGGATGCGCCGAGCATTTCGGATGCCGATTATGATCGGCTCAGGCTCCGCTTGCAGGCTATCGAGGCGCGTTTTCCCGAATTGCGCTCGGTGGTTGCGGTGTCTGTCGGGGCCAAGCCCGCCGAGAAGTTTGCCAAAGTCAGACATACCGTGCCGATGCTGTCGCTTGCCAACGTATTCTCCGAGGAGGAAGCAGGCGAATTTATCGAACGGATCAGGCGTTTTCTCGATCTCGACCCGCAGGCTCCTGTCGAGTTGACGGCTGAACCCAAGATTGACGGCCTGTCCTGTTCCTTGCGCTACGAGAGCGGCAGGCTGGTTGTCGCCGCCACCCGTGGCGATGGCGAAGAGGGGGAGGATGTCACCCTCAATGTCCGCACCATCAAGGATATTCCGCAGGTTCTGATGGGTTCCGTGCCTGCGGTTTTGGAGGTTCGCGGCGAAATCTATATGAGCAAGGATGATTTCGCGGCGCTGAACCAGCGGCAGGAGGCCGAAGGAAAACCGGTTTTTGCCAATCCGCGCAATGCGGCGGCAGGCTCGTTGCGTCAACTTGATCCTGCGATCACAGCCGCCCGCTCGTTGCGGTTTTTTGCCTATGCCTGGGGTGAGATCAGCGAACCCCTGCCAGCCGATAGCCAGGCAGGCATGGTGGAGGCCTTTGCCCGCTTCGGTTTTGTCACCAATCCCTTGATGAAACGGTGCGGCACGCTGTCCGATCTGATGGCGCATTACCGCACCATCGAAACCCAACGCGCCAGCCTGCCTTATGACATCGACGGAGTGGTCTATAAGGTTGATGATCTGGCCTTGCAAAGGCGGCTTGGTTTTATCTCCCGTTCGCCGCGCTGGGCAACAGCCCATAAATTTCCGGCCGAACAGGCGACCACGACCGTCACCGCCATTGATATCCAGGTGGGGCGCACCGGCGTGCTGACACCTGTCGCACGGTTGGAGCCGGTCACGGTGGGCGGTGTGGTTGTCTCCAATGCCACATTGCACAATGAGGAAGAGATCGCCCGCAAGGATGTGCGCATCGGGGATGTGGTCATCGTCCAACGGGCAGGGGATGTGATCCCGCAAGTGGTGGCCGTGGTGCCTGACCGGCGCAAGGCCGGAAGTGTGCCCTATGAATTCCCGAAAACCTGTCCGGTTTGCGGATCACATGCCGTGCGCGAGGCCGATGCGGCCGGCAAAGAGGACAAAGCACGCCGATGCACGGGCGGTCTGGTCTGCCCGGCGCAAGCCGTCGAGCGGCTCAGGCATTTCGTGGCCCGCGATGCGATGGACATCGAGGGGTTTGGTGAACGCCAGATCGAAGCCTTCTATCAGGACGGGCTGGTCAAACGGCCGCAGGATATTTTTACGCTGGAAGCGCGTGATGCCGCCTCGCTGAAAAAACTCAAAAACCGTGAGGGTTGGGGCGACACCTCGGTGCGCAATCTGTTTGCCGCTATTGAAGCGCGGCGCAACGTGGCCTTGCACCGGTTTATCTTCGCACTGGGTATTCGCCATGTCGGGGAATCGACGGCCAAGGTGCTGGCCCGCCACTTCCTCACGCTGGAGGCCTTGCGCGAGACCGCCATTGCCGCACGCGAGCCTGACAGCGAGGCCCGCAAGGCTCTGACAGCGATTGACGGGATCGGGCCTGTCATGGCCGAAGCGCTGGTGGATTTCTTCACCGAACAGCACAATGCCGAAGCCGTCGCCGATTTGCTGACGCATGTGACTTTGCAACCACCCGAAGTGGTGGCCAGCCAATCGCCCGTATCAGGCAAAACCGTTGTCTTTACCGGTGCGCTGGAGCGGATGAGCCGTGACGAGGCCAAGGCGATGGCTGAAAGTCTGGGCGCGAAAGTATCCGGCTCTGTGTCCAAAAAGACCGATCTGGTGGTGGCCGGTCCCGGTGCGGGCTCCAAGCTGGCGGATGCCCGCAAACACGGGGTCGAGGTGATTAGCGAAGACGAATGGTTCACGCTGGTCGGCTGATCCGGCGGATCAGATCGCTTTGGTGGCGTTTTGAAGCCAGAGCTTAACGTCTCCGTCCACACGCGGCGATAATTTGTCCCAAACCTGCTGGTGATAGGCGTTCAGCCATCGGGTGTCGTCCGCGCCGAGCAGATCGCGTTTGATCGGGCGGGTGTCGATTGGCGCGAAGGTGATGGTCTCGAAACCCAACATCGGGCGCTCGGCCCCTTCAATGGCGCGCGGTTCGACCACAATCAGGTTTTCGATGCGGATGCCGAAAGCACCGACGCGATAATAGCCCGGCTCGTCCGACAGGATCATGCCCGCTTCAAGCGGCGTTGTGCCGATCTTGGCGATGCGTTGCGGGCCTTCATGCACCGACAGATAACTGCCGACACCGTGTCCGGTGCCATGGTCGAAATCGGTGCCGATCTGCCACAAAGCCTGACGGGCAAAGGCATCGATCTGCGCGCCGGATGTGCCTCTGGGAAACACCGCGCGTGCAATGGCAATCATGCCTTTGAGCACGCGGGTATAGCGGTCTGCCATCTCGTCACTGACCGTGCCGATGGCAATGGTGCGGGTAATGTCCGTGGTGCCATCGCGATACTGGCCGCCGGAATCGATCAGATAGAACCCTTCGGTAATCGGCCGGTTGGATTGGTGCGACACGCGGTAATGGGGCAGGGCGGCATTGGGGCCAGCCGCCGAAATCGACGGGAACGACACATCCACCAAGGCGCCGGAAGCCAGCCGGAAGCGTTCGAGCGCTTCTGCCGCGCTGATTTCTGTTTCGGTGCCTTTGGGGGCGTTTTGGTCGACCCAGTGCAGGAAATGCACCATGGCCACCCCGTCACGCAGATGCGCTTCGCGCGTGCCGGCCAGTTCAACCGCATTTTTCGCCGCTTTCATCAGCGAAACCGGATCGGGCCCGCTGGAAATTTTCCCACCCGCCTGTTCGATCAGGCTGATCAGTCGCACGGGTGCGGTGGCTTGATCGACACGGATGGTCTTGCCGCCCGCACTCAGGCGTTCCAGCACGGCATCCAGACTGTCGGGATGGGCAATGTCGGCAACCTGACCCAGCGTGTCGGCCACACTGTTGGACAGCTTGCGGCCATCAAGTAACAAGACCGGACGGCCCTCGGCCGGAATCAGGGCGCGACCCAGCGGCAAAGGCGTGTGGGACACATCGCCGCCGCGAATATTGAAAATCCATGCCAGATTATGCGGATCACTGACCAGCAAAGCATCGGCCTTGAACGTCGCCAGCTTGTCGGTGATGCGCTTGAGCTTATGGGCGGTGTCCTCGCCCGCATGGGTCTGATCATGCAGGACCACTGGCGCAAGGGGCGCGGCGGGCTGGTCGTGCCAGACGGCATCGACGGGGTTGGCCGAGACGGCTACCAGTTCAGCCCCTGCCTGGGTGACGGCATTGCGCAAACGGGCAATCCCGTCTTGAGTATGCAGGTCGGGGTCAAAGCCGATCCGGTCACCGGCGTTCAGGCGTTCTTCAAGCCACACTTCCGGCGGATGCTCGATCAGATGCCGGGGGCTAAAGGCCGCGCTGTCCACCTGTTCGCGCACCTGCACGGTATAGCGTCCGTCAACGAAAATCGCGGCATCGTCCTTGAGCACAACCGCCATGCCCCACGAGCCCGAAAAGCCGGTCAACCATGCCAGACGTTCGGCGCAAGGCGGGACATATTCGCTTTGATACTCATCGGTGCGCGGAATGATGAAGCCGGACAGGCCTTGATGGGTCAACTCCTGCCGAAGCGCCTTCAGGCGGGCTTGGCCCTGTGTTCCGTCGGTCTTGCTGTCGAAATGCTGAAACCGCGCCATTGTCTATCCCGCTCCAGGTTGATCAGTCGGTTCTAGGTTCATCAGTCCTGTTTGCGCGCGGCGGCTCCGCCTTGTCTGAGGTGCAAACAGGCCCAGTTTTCTAGATTGCGGCGGCTTGAAAGATGCCAGCCATGCGCCCGATAGGCCGAGAGAACGCCGGGCACGTCGCGGTCGAGCAATCCCGACAGGATGATGTCGCCACCCGCGGCCGCCACACCGGCGATATGGGGAGCCAGCCGCATCAGGGGGCGGGCCAGAATATTGGCGAAAATCAGATCATAGGCATAGGGCCGGTGCAAAGCGGGATGTCCGATGCCGGTGGCCACCACCGGATGCACCAGCGTGCCGACACGGTTGAGCCGCGCATTGGAGGCCGCGGCCTCGACCGCAATCGGGTCGATATCGCCGCAGGCAACGCTTTTGTGCAAGGCACGGGCGGCGGCAATCGCCAGCACGCCGGTTCCCGTCCCGACATCGAGCACATTGACGGGGCGGCGTTGCTTGAGAATATGGTCCAGCATCAACAGGCAACCGCGTGTGGTGCCATGGTGGCCGGTGCCGAAGGCCAGAGCGGCCTCGATCTCGATGCCGATCTTGTTGAGCGGGACGCGGGCGCGGTCATGACTGCCGTGAATCACAAAGCGTCCGGCCTCGACCATGCTCAACCCGTCCAGCGAGGCCTTCACCCAATCCTTTTCAGCCAAAGTCTCGAAAAACACGGCTTGGGCCGTCTGTGGTCCAGCGGCGACGCCGACAAGCGTCCGCATGGCTTGCTCGTCGGGCTTTCGGGCAAAATAAACCTCGACCTCCCAAGCCAATGTCGCCTCGTTTTCAAAGGCGGCGGAAGCGGTTTCGGAGGGGTCAAACGTCTCGACGATCAGATCGGCCACGCGGCGCGCGGTTTTTTCGTCCGTGACAAGACGCATCACATGGGTGGGATTCTGGGGGTGCAAACCTTCAAGCATAGTGCTGTCTTAGCGTTTTCGGGCCGATCTGTCACGGGGGTATCAGCACCCTTCCGCCAGCCGCCGTCGGACAACCAGACTGATCGGCGATCGGGGCACCAGCCCCACCCGTTGCACGGGCACGGGCAGGGTTTGACCGGCCGGAAGCCGGAAGTCCAACTGGTTCAACAGAGCCAGCAAGACCAGCCGGGTGGCCTGCATCATATAGCCGAACCCGATACAGGTCTGCTCGCCGCCGCCGAAGGGCAGAAAACTATAGGGCGCAATCCTGCAACGGTGATCGTCCAGAAAGCGATCCGGGATAAAACAATCCGGCTGTTGCCACAAAGCGCGGTGACGGTGCAGAACCCAAGGGGAGATGATCACCGTGCTGCCCTTGGGGATGGACAGATCAAGGATGGTATCATCACGCAAAACTTTCCGGCGCATGACAGGAACAGGTGGATAGAGCCGCAACGTCTCGCTGATCACTGCTTTCACCAAAGGCGCGGCCTCGATCCGTCCGCTTAACGGGGCGGGATCGGCAAACAGCGCACGCGCCTCAACGGCGCAATTGTGCTGGATTTCCGGTGCGCAAGCCAGCAGGGCCAAAGCCCACACCGCTGTGCGATGGCTCGTGGCATAGCAGGTTGAGAGTATGGCGATGACCATGCTGGTGATCTGCTCGTCATGGGTGCCGTCACTGTCTGTTGTGCGGAAAGCCAGCAACAATGCGCCGATCAGATCGGGGGTTTTGGACGCAAGCGCCCCGCCCTCCATGCGCCGCCTTGCCACCACCAGACCACGCACGGCCTCGCGCAATCGGGTTTGGGTGCCCTGATTGCGCATGGCGCTGAGCTGGGGCAACCACTCCGGCGCGCCAAGATATTTCAAGGCATCCAATGTGCCGGTGGCCTCGATCGAACCATCCAGCGCCTGCATGACTGTCTGGCTCTTTGCTTCGGGCACCTGCGCCAGCAAGGTCCGCCGGATCATCCGGCTGACGACATCGCCGATCAACGGCTCAAGGGACAGCGTGTTGTCGGGCGGACCCGCCGATAGTTTGTCAGCCAGCAAAGTGGCTTCGGTTTCCATCACGGCAAAATAGCTATTGAGCGCCTGTGCGGAAAATTGCGACATGGATTGCACAAGTGGCTGGTTGGCCGCCATGCCCTCCGACAGGATCAGATCGTGGCAATGCATACTGCCGGGAAAGGTGCCGTAATGTCCGGACCGGTTTTCCAGAACATGCCGGATCCGATCGGGATGTGCCAAAGCGACTTCGGTGACCGAGGATGTGCCGGATTTTTTTGTCTTGATCACATGGTCTTGGGTAAAATGGGCCAAGGTCCAGATCGCCAAAGGATTGCGTGCGGCTTCTATCATCGCCCGCAAAGAGGCGGATTCGGCCTGACCCATCTCCGGGACCGGTGGTGTCAGCCAATGCATCGCGGTGTCGGACATGTCCCTCTGCGAGGAGTGGTCGGATTGATCAGCCTGAGACATGGGCAAGGGCATCCTGTAGCGAACACTGTGCGCGAAAAAGGTGTGTTTGAACTGCTGTTCCAAGATATTTCCTCAAAAATGACATGTCTTGTGCAAATGGCAGGTCAATTCGACAAAAAGCATCAATGTCCGACACATGAAAACTTGGCAAATCGGACAATGCCCGGATCGGGCCATAGGTTCATCATGTGACACAGTGAATGGACGCTTCGGTTCCCGCACATCCGGCGCAATCAGCGGCGCTCTTCACAGCGGCCTGAATTGCCATGGCAGACGTTTTAAAAAAAACATGGCGGTTGGTTGAAAAAAACCTGGCGTCCGGCTCACTCTGTCAAATCGGGCAAACGCGTTCACGCGGATGGGTCACACGGCAAGCGATTCAACATCCAGACGATGTTTCATCACCCCACCCGATGACACATGTTGCCTCAAGCAGGACAACCATCCAGCAAGCAGGATTTTCTGCATGCTATGGATGCAATATAGCAACAAAAAATCAAAAAACCCCTGCCCATTCCGACAGGTTCAATATTCTTGGGGAGTGAAAAAACACGGCAAGCCGGACGGGTACCGTCCCGTTCTCAAATGGCTTTGACAAAACTTTCAAGCACCATTTTGCGGCCAGCTTTGTCGAAGTCGATGGTCAGCTTGTTGCCGTCGACACTGACCACCGTTCCATTGCCGAATTTGACATGGAAAATCCGGTTGCCATTGGCAAAGCCCGAGGCGGGACCACCCGAACGGGCAAGCACTTCGCCCTCGATCTGGGCGGGTTGTGACATTCTGGGCGGTGTCTGGCCGGATCTGGCGTTGGATGACGCGCCATAGGAGGAACCGCCGCCATATTGGCTTGTCTGTCCCGAGGATTGGGCGCGTTGCCAGCCGGGGGTGGAATAGGCCGATTTGAAACTGCCCATCTTGTCGAAACGCGAGGAGCCGTACGAGCCGTAACCCGCAGGGGCTTCGGTAATCTCGACATGGGCTTCGGGCAAATCATCGATGAAACGGCTTGGAACCGTGGCGTTCCACATGCCGTGCAGGCGGCGATTGGTGGCAAAAAACAGCTTGGCACGCCGTCTGGCGCGGGTGAGGCCGACATAGGCCAGCCTGCGTTCTTCTTCCAGTCCGGCCTTGCCGCTTTCATCCAGCGCACGCTGGTTGGGGAACAGGGCCTCTTCCCAGCCGGGCAGAAAGACGGTTTCGAATTCCAGCCCCTTGGCCCCGTGCAAGGTCATGATGGAGACACGGTCGCCCTCGGAGGATTCGGTGGCTTCCATCACCAGCGAGACATGTTCCAGAAAGGCATTGAGATCAGGAAACTCTTCGAGCGAGCGGACCAGTTCCTTGAGGTTTTCGAGCCGTCCGGCGGCTTCGGGTGTCCGTTCCTTCTGCCACATGTCGGTGTAGCCGGATTCTTCGAGCACCATCTCGGCCAGTTCATTGTGTTTCATCGTGTCGATCAGGCTCGACCACCGCGCGAAACTGGCGGTCAGCTCGCGCAAGGTGCCACGGGGCTTGGGCTTGAGCTCGTCGGTCTCGATCAATTGCCGCACCGCTTCCATCATCGGCAGGCGGTTGGCGCGGGCATAGACATGCACCTGCTCGATGGTGGCATCACCCAAACCGCGTTTGGGCACATTGACGATGCGTTCGAAAGCCAGATCATGGGTCGGATTGGCGACACAGCGCAGATAGGCCAGCGCATCGCGGATTTCGGCGCGTTCATAGAAGCGCGGGCCGCCAATCACCCGATAGGGCAGGCCGAGCGTTACAAAACGGTCTTCGATTTCGCGCATTTGCGCGGAAATACGGACCAGAACCGCCATTTCGGAGAGGTTATGGCCCTTGTGTTGCAAGGCCTCGATTTCATCGCCGATCAGCCGGGCTTCTTCCTCGGAGTCCCATGCGCCGGTGATCGTGACCTTTTCCCCTGCCTCGTCATCGGTAAACAGGGTCTTGCCGAGCCGTCCCTCGTTATGGGCGATCAGATGGGAGGCGGCGCCCAGAATATGGCCGGTCGAGCGATAGTTGCGCTCCAGCCGGATCACGGTCGCGCCGGGGAAATCATGTTCGAAGCGCAGGATGTTGTCGACCTCTGCCCCGCGCCAGCCATAGATCGACTGGTCGTCATCCCCCACACAGGCCACATTGCGGCGGCCCTGGGCCAGCAGGCGCAACCACAGATATTGGGCAACGTTGGTGTCCTGATACTCGTCCACCAGCATATAGCGGAAGCGCTCCTGATAGCCGACCAGCACATCGGGATTTTCACGGAACAGCCGCAGGTTTTCCAGCAACAGATCACCGAAATCGGCGGCGTTGAGATCTTTGAGGCGCTGTTGATAGGCCGCATAGAGCTTGCCGCCGCACCCGTTGGCAAAGGCGGCGGCTTCGCCGGCCGACACCTTGTCCGGTGTCAGGCCACGGTTTTTCCAGCCGTCGATCATCGAAGCCAGTGCGCGGGCGGGCCAGCGCTTTTCGTCGATGTCATCGGCCTGAATGACCTGTTTCATCAGCCTGATCTGGTCATCGGTATCAAGAATGGTGAAATCCGAGCGCAGGCCGACCAATTCGGCGTGGCGGCGCAGGATTTTCGTGCCGATCGCATGGAATGTACCCAGCCAAGGCATGCCTTCGCCGACCGAGCCGAGCAGGTGGCCGATCCGCTCTTTCATCTCGCGGGCGGCCTTGTTGGTGAAGGTCACGGCCAGAACGTCACCGGGGCGGGCCAGTCCGGTGGCAATCAGATGGGCGATGCGGGTGGTCAGAACCCGTGTCTTTCCTGTGCCTGCACCTGCCAGCACCAGCACAGGTCCGTCGGTCACTTCCACTGCACGGCGCTGTTCGGCGTTCAGGCCGTCCAGATAGGGGGCGGCGGCGGCCATCGAGGCGCGCGCCCGCTCAGCCAGACCACCGGGGCGCGGTGCGGGAGGATCGAGATCGATCAAGGGATTAAAGGGACCAGACACAGAACCAGACTTGATGAGAACATTTCACGAATCTGCACGCAAGATGGGGCAGAATTGCCGCTTTGTCGATCAGGCAAATGCGAAAAACACCAGATTGTCCCCCGCATGACCATTCCATACCCAGACAGGGGCTTATTTAAGGCCTGCTTAGTGGATATTGGGTCGGCCGCTGGCCTTGTGCGCGGGAATCCCCATTACCCGTCCCAGTTGTTCGGGCTTGGGCAGGGCCGAATGGGCGGCTTTCATGACCTGCAGATTGGTCAGGATATCGGCGGGGAAGGGACAGACGCGGCGCTCGGTCATGTCGACATGCAAAGAGAGATTTTCCGAGGTGGCCGACAGCCAGCCATCTTCGGCATGGCGCAATTCGCACCAGTAATGGATGCGCTTGTCGTCATAATCGATCAGTTGCAACGTGGTGCGCACCGGCATGTCGACCAGCAATTCTCGTTTGAATTGCACATGGGTTTCGGCCATGAAAATCGACCCGTGGCGCTGGCTCTGGTATTCGGGGCCAAGGCCCAGCATCAACAGGCTCTCGTCAATCGCCCTGTCCATGACATGATGATACCAGGCCATGTTGAGATGACCGTTATTGTCGATCCACGCCGGTTCGATCCGCATGATCGAGGAGACGAAAGGCGCGAAAAAAAAGACATGGCCGGGTGCTTTGGTCGGCACGATCATTCCCTTTTCTGACTCATCCCCATCTCAGATGCGCCGAATGTCCGGTTCCCCCTTGCCGAGGGGCGCGGACAGGCGCAGAATTTAACGAGGAGACATTCTCACGAATATCACCAGTATCATGCGGGAATGTTTAACAGTTTGTTCAAATCGGACCGTCAAAATAAAAAGTCTGGCTGATCCGGTTTTTGGACCGTTCACCGGACAGTGCGTTGGAAATCAGAAAGTTCAGTCACGATGTCACATTCAGCCGATCCCTTAACCTGTGCCCGTCCTTCCGCCGCGACTGTCGCGACGGTGGTGGCTGTGCTGTCGGACCGCTTTGCCAGCCGTGCGGCCACAGGCCAGGCGGTGCGCGAACAGCATGGCCATACCCGCACCTATCTGACGACCCAGGCTCCCGATATCGTGGTCTGGCCGCAATCGACCGAAGAGGTGGCGGAAATCGTCACCCTGTGCGCGGCCCATCATATGCCGATCATCCCCTTCGGCACCGGCACTTCGCTGGAAGGGCATGTGAACGCCCCGATTGGCGGGGTATGCATCGATCTGAGCCAGATGAATACAATTTTGGCGATCCATACCGAGGATCTCGATTGCGTGGTCGGGCCGGGCGTGACGCGCAAGATGCTCAACGAGACCTTGCGTGATCAGGGTCTGTTTTTCCCGATCGATCCGGGGGCCGATGCCTCGATCGGCGGCATGGTGGCGACCCGCGCCTCGGGTACCAATGCGGTGCGTTACGGCACGATGAAGGACAATGTGCTGTCGCTGACGGTGGTCACGCCCGATGGCCGGATTGTCAAAACCGGCTCGCGCGCCAAAAAATCATCGGCGGGCTATGATCTGACCCGCCTGTTCATCGGCTCCGAGGGCACGCTCGGCATCATCACCGAGATCACCTTGAAACTCTATGGGATACCGGAAGCGATTTCGGGTGGAATTTGCTCCTTCCCCACCGTCAAAGCGGCATGTGATGCGGTGATCCTGACAATCCAGAGCGGGATTCCGGTGGCGCGCATCGAATTGGCGGACCAGTTGCAGGTCAAGGCTTTCAACCTCTATTCCAAGCTCGGTCTGCCCGAAACACCCGTGCTGTTTGTCGAGTTCCACGGCACCGAAAACGGGGTCAAGGAGCAGGCCGAACAATTCGGCGAGATCGTCACCGAATTTGGCGGCGGTCCCTTCCAGTGGACAGCCAAGCCGGAAGAGCGCACCAAATTGTGGCAGGCGCGCCATGATGCCTATTGGGCCTCGTTCACCCTGCGGCCCGGAGCGCAAACGGTGGCCACCGATGTCTGCGTGCCGATTTCACGTCTGGCCGAATGTGTGGAAGCCACGCAGGTCGATATTGCCGAAACAGGGATTCCAGCCCCGATTGTCGGCCATGTCGGGGATGGCAATTTCCATCTCGGCCTGTTGTTCTTCCCCGATGACGAGGCCGAAATGGCCAAGGTCAAGCCGTTCCTCGAGCGGTTGGTCAAACGCGCTCTGGCGATGGAAGGCACCTGCACCGGCGAGCACGGCGTGGGCCAGCACAAAATCAAATATATGGGGATGGAACATTCCGAGGCCGCACTCGACATCATGCGTGGTATCAAGGGAGTCATCGATCCCTTGGGGATCATGAATCCGGGCAAGGTGCTTCCCGCCGCTTGATCGGCGGGTGGGAAGCCAATGATGGGGAGCCGTTGATTGCGTGATATTCTGACAGCCTTTGCTGCGGCAATGATCTTGCTGATTCTGGCGGCCCTTGTCGGCCCGATGATGGTTGACTGGAATGCCCAGCGGGCATTGGTCGAGCGCGAATTGTCCGCTGTGCTGGGCCAGCGCGTCAGGGTGTCGGGAGCCATTGACCTGCGCTTGTTGCCCACCCCCGTGCTGGATCTCAAAGGTGTGAGTTTCGGCGAATTGGCGGATCGTCCGGTGTTTTCGGCCGATGGTCTGACGCTGGAAATCGCGCCTGCCTCTCTGCTCAAAGGCGAGGTGCAGATTATCGATGCGCGGCTTGAGGCCGGTCGGTTCGACCTGCGCTATGACAAGCAGGGCGGCGTGAGTCTCATGGGCGGTGCGGGGGCCGTGGCACCCTTTGCCGCCGACCGTCCGGTGGCTGTCGAACATTTTGTTATTACCCGCTCGACCCTGCTCGTTGATGATGGTGCGGGGGGCTCCGGTTTTATTCTGACAGGGCTGGAACTGGATGTGCAGGCCGCCACTCTGGCTGGGCCTTGGCGGATCAGCGGGCGCGGGGCGCTGGACGGACGTCCGGTGGATCTGCGGTTTGCATCCTCCTCGCCCGAACCGGATGGCTCGGTGCGTCTGGGCCTCTCGGTGGCCGAACAGCGCGGCCGCTCCCTGAGCTTTGACGGGCGTTACTGGTCCCAACACAACAAGATCGACGGGCAACTCACTGTGAGTGCCCGTTATGATTTGCAATCGGCCGGAGCCATGGAATCCCGCCAATGGACCGCCACCAGCCATGTGACAGGGCTGGGGAGGCATTTCGATTTCGATGGTCTGGAGATTGATGGCGGGCCCGATACGGGGCTGAAAGCCAGTGGCACGGGCACGCTGGATCTGACGGCCCAACCATTGTTACAGCTTGATTTGAACAGCCGCACGCTCGATCTGGATTTTCCGGTGGCGGGCAAAACCGGCGGGGCGCGCCTGCCGGAGATTGTTGCGGCATGGGTCGGTGCTTTGCAACCTGCAAGCGGTGCAGGCCGTCCGGTGCAGTCACTGACAAGCCAGTTGCGCTATCAGACCCAAAGTCTGATGCTGGGGTCCGAAAATCTGCGCGATCTGGTGCTGGCACTCGAATTCGGCCCGCGCGGCGGCAAGTTGGTTGATCTCGGTGTGGGCCTGCCCGGTCGCAGTCAACTGACAGCCAAGGGCGATATCGGCACTCTTGGCGATCTGCGCTTTTCCGGTCCGGTGCAATGGCAGGTGGAGGATCCCACCCGCTTCGCGCAATGGTTTTCAGGACGTTCGGGCGGCGAACCGGACGGCGTGACCGCCAAGGACACTGCCGTTTTCAGGCCGTTCGGGTCTTTGCGCAAAATCCAGTTCGATGGCGAGGTGACGCTGGAATCGGGTGTTTATGCGAGCCGGATCAAAACCCTGACACTGGATCAGTCCAGTCTGGCAGGCTTTGTGCGGTTTACCCCCGGTGACGGGACCCAAAGGCCGCGTCTGGAGGCACAGATTGCCTCGGACCGGCTAACGGTTGACGATCTGCCCGATCTGTCGCCGCTGGCCATGGGCCTGGGCACCAGTGATCTTGTCTTGGCCATCGAGGCGCGGTCGATTCGGGTAGGGGGAGAAACCGCCACAGGACGGTTGACGGCCAGTATTTTTGGCGATGCCAACGGCTTTCGTGTCGATCGGCTCGACTATAACGACGGCAATGAAACCCGCCTGACCGGTGGAGGCCGCCTGTCCGAGCAGGGCGGCACGCTGTCCCTGCATATCGATGCCCGCAGATTGCGGATGCTGGCCGCGCTGTTCGGTCGCTTCCTGCCGCCCGATCTGTCCACTGCCGTGTTGCGGCGGGCCGATGAATGGGTGCCTTTGTCGCTCGATCTGACCATTGACCAATCCGCCACCAAGGGGGCGCGCCAGCGGTTGAGCCTGTCCGGCCGTGCCGCAGGCACACAGATTGCCATGTCCGGCGATATGCCCGCCGCCAAGGGTCTTGCGGGGTTCAAGGGCACGGTGTCGCTTGACCATCAGTCTTTCCCTGTCTTGTTGCGGCAGTTGGGTCTGGCCGTTCCTGTGCTGGTGGCTCCCGAGACAGGACGGATTGCCGCCGAAATCGATCTGGCGGCCGCCCGTTATTCGGTCCGTTTCCTGATGCCCAATATGACCCTGTCGGCCGATCTTAACCGCCAAAACGGCGAGATGTCGGGCGGCATGAAGCTGAGCGGGGCCGATCTGGCTCCGCTGGTCCAATCCTTGGGGCTGTCGGGACAGGCCGACAGGCCGTGGCCGGTTGATCTGTCGGGTCAGATCAAGGTGAGTGACGGGCGTTTCAGCTTCGGACCTGTGACGGGTTCGGTGGCGGGGGCGACTTTGGGAGGGGATATTACCATCATCACCGAGGACAACCGCGTCGAGGGGACCTTGGTTCTGGACCGTCTTGCTTTGAGCGATGTTCTGCCTCTGGCATTGGGTCCGATGCCGCCGTCATCGTCCGGTTCGCTATGGTCGAGTGCCCGCTTTGGGGCCGCCCCGAATGCGGCGGTTGAAAGCGCGATCGGGCTTCGTCTCAAAACCTTCGATCTGGGAGCAGGGGTCGAGGCCCGCGATGTTGTATTGCGCCTGACCCGTGACAATGACCAGTTCGGCCTTGCGCTCGAACAGGCAGGGCTTGCCGACGGGCAGGCCACCGGCCTGTTGCGGCTCAAGCGCGAAGGCGGACGTGTGGGTGTGACCGCGCATATGGCCTTGCGCAACAGCGATTGGACCACCCTGTCGGGGGTTGATAGCGGGCTGGCGGGGCGGGTGGATCTGGATGTCGATCTGGGTGCGGCAGGCGATAGTATTGCCGATCTGGTCAGCCATAGCAGTGGCGCTGGCAAGCTGGTCTGGCGCGACGGGCGCATAGCGGCACTGGATCCCGATGCGGTGTTGCGCGTCATTGCCGCCAATCAGGCGATACCGGAGCCATTGAAGCTGAAGGCCGAGCTGGCACAGGAGCTGAAAGCGGCCCCGTTCCGTTTCAAACAGACCGAGGTGCCGTTGACCCTCACCGATGGCATGGTGCGGATGTCGCTGATCCAGATGGCCGGACTGGTCGATCAGGGCGCTGGCGTGCCCACCCTGCAGGCCAGCGGGCAATTCGATCTGCGCAATCCGCAATGGGAGGCCAAAGCCAGCCTGCTGGTACCACCGCCCAAAGGCTGGAAAGGGCCGGCTCCCGAATTGCTGATCCAGCATCGCCAGCAAGTGGGTGCGGGCCTTGAGCGTGACCTCAATATTTCGGCATTGTTTGCCGCCTTGACTATGCGGGCGGTGGATGCCGAAGCCGACAAGCTGATCGATGGCCCGAAGAAGCAATAGCAGGCTTCTAGGTCGGATCGGATGCTATCGGCCTGTCGCGGTAGAATGCCAGCACTGCCAGACGCAAGGCCGATGACAGATTTGCGGTGGTGCGTTTGCTGTCGATGTCAGCCACAAGGGCCGCCAGACTGAGGCCGCGCAAAACCGAGATGGCTTTCAGCCCGTCCCAGAATTCCGGCTCCAGCGAGACGCTGGTGCTGTGTCCGGCAATCACGATCGAGCGTTTGGAGATGCCGCTCATGCGGGATCGGACGGGGAGCCGCCGTCATCGCGCAAATGCGCATCCAGCTTGGACTTGTCTTGCAGGGCGCGGGTTTTTTCGAGAATGCGCTGGGCTTTTGTGCGTCCGAAGGCGGCGCGGTTGATCTCGGCCTTGCGGTCTTGATCCTGCTTGGCTTTGGACCGTTTGAACTGGCGGAGATTGATGACTTCGGCTGTCATGCCAAGCGCCCCGGTGTGAGAGGGATCAGGTTTTCTTGCGGAATGCGTCAAGGCTGACAACCGCCGCCGTCCGGTCGGCCTCGTCGGCTTGGGCCCCATGCTCGCCGGCACCCTGTTTGGACGGGCCGTGGAGCGTGTCCTCGTCATTGTCGGGTTCGCTGTCCATGGCCATTTCGAATTTCAGTCCGAAATCCACCGAGGGATCCCAAAAGCCGGTCAGCGCATCAAACGGGACATAAAGCCGCTCAGGAACGCCGCCGAAAGACAACCCAACTTCGAAGAAATCGTCCCCGACCCGCATATCCCAGAACTGGTGTTGCAAGGCGATGGTGATTTCCTCGGGATGTTTGGCGCGCACGTGATCGGCGATCTTCACGCCCGGCATGTCGGTGCGGAAGGTGATGAAGAAATGGTGGTTGCCCGGCAGGCCGTTTTGGGCCGCATCGGTCAGCACGGTTTTGACCACAGAACGCAAGGCATCCTGCACCAGCAGGTCATAGCGGATCAGGTCGTGGGTGTTTTCATCATGGGTCATGGGCAAGCACTATAATGAGTCGCACGCAAATGTGGAGAGGGGCTTTGATCAACAATCAAGAATAGGGCAGGTTTTGTCACTGCACACATGTTTTTAGACTTGTGGATCGCTTGATGGTTGAGAGGGCAGGAGAAAGTGGAGGTTTCTGTTGCCAGGCACCCGATTTTTCACGTCCAAAACAGGAGGTGCCCCCGATGATGGTGGTTGAAGTGGAGGTTTCTGTTGCCAGGCACCTCCGAGCCCCGCCTTACGCGGCTAAACGCAAGGACTTTGATTTCGGCACCAGCACCGCTTAAGCGGCGACAGCAACCGGAGCATAGTTGTCATTGGCAACTATAGAAAGGTCCGGTAACGG
>CANGOE010000040.1 GCA_947455455.1 Hyphomicrobiales bacterium | reverse complement strand
GGCGCGGGCCAGCCACCCCAGTTCGATCATCAGAAATCGTCACAAAAAACTGTCGGGGATACCCATGCTGTTTTACACCCTGAAGCGTTTCATCCTGACTGTTCCGGTGGCCATCGGTGTCAGCCTTGTCTGTTTCCTGCTGGTCCATCTGGCCCCCGGTGATCCGCTGACCGCCGTCCTGCCCACCGATGCCTCGGCTGAATTGCAAGCCCAGATGCGCACGCTATATGGTTTCGACAAACCCCTGCCCGTCCAATACGGGTTGTGGATCTGGCGTGTCCTGCACGGCGATCTCGGACAATCGATTGCTACCGGCCGTCCGGTCATTAGCGAAGTCTTCAACGCCGTCACCAATTCGCTGGTCATTGCCGCCGCCGCGACCCTGATCGGGTTTGTACTCGGCAGTCTGCTCGGCATTGTAGCAGGCTATTATCAGGGCACATGGATCGATCGCGCCGCCTCGCTGATCTCCAGCCTTGGCGTGTCTGTTCCCCATTACTGGCTCGGCATGGTTCTGGTCATCATATTCTCGGTCCAGTTGGGCTGGTTGCCTGCGACAGGCGGCGGACCGGACGGCTCGGGCAACCGGTCTTTCGACTGGAACTATCTGCGCTTTCTCGTCCTGCCTGCCGTCACCATGTCGGTGATCCCGATGGGGATTATTGCCCGCAGTGTGCGGGCACTGGTGGGTGAAATCCTCACACAGGATTTCGTGCAAGCCCTGGCCGCCAAGGGTCTGACAGAGCGCGGCGTGTTTCGCCATGTGTTGAAGAATGCGGCGCCGACAGCCTTTGCCGTGATGGGCTTGCAACTGGGTTACCTGCTCGGCGGCTCGATCCTGATCGAAACCGTGTTCTCATGGCCCGGCACCGGCTTCCTGCTGAATGCCGCGATTTTCCAGCGTGACCTGCCATTGTTGCAAGGAACCATTCTGGTGCTGGCTTTGTTTTTCGTATTCCTGAATCTCGCCGTCGATGTCGTGCAATCGGCCATTGATCCGCGCGTCCAGCGTGCTTGAGGGGGAGATGATCCGATGAGTGTTTTGCAACAATCGACCGCCTCCGTCTTGCCCCCCATTGCCCGGTCTCCGGGATATTGGAGCGGCGTGGTGCGGCGTGTCTCGCGCGATCCGGTGGCGATGACCGCCTTGATGGTGATTGTCTCGCTGATCCTGATGGCGGTGTTCGCGTCCTCGATAGCGCCTGCCGATCCGTTCAAAAGCTCGATGTTGCGCCGCCTGAAACCGATCGGCACGCCGGGCTTTCCGCTCGGGGCCGACGAGTTGGGACGCGATATGCTGTCACGGCTGATTTACGGGGCGCGCCTGTCCTTGCTGATGGGGCTGACACCGGTGCCGATTGCCTTTGTGATCGGCTCGGCACTGGGGATCAGCGCGGGCTATGCGGGCGGGTTGACCAATACGCTGATCATGCGGACCATCGATGTGTTCTATGCTTTCCCCTCGGTGCTTCTGGCCGTTGCCTTGTCGGGTGCATTGGGGGCGGGGCTGACCAATGCGCTGGTCTCGATCACGCTGGTGTTTATTCCGCCCATTGCACGAGTGGCCGAAAGTGTGACCACACAGGTACGCTCGCTCGATTATATCGATGCCGCCCGCGCCTCGGGTGCACATGCCTGGACCATCATCCGCGTGCATGTGCTGGGCAATGTGCTGGGGCCGATTTTTGTCTATGCGACAGGGCTGGTTTCGGTGTCGATGATTCTGGCCTCCGGCCTGTCGTTTCTCGGCCTCGGCGTGCGGCCACCCGAACCCGAATGGGGCCTGATGTTGAACACATTGCGGACCGCTATCTATAATCAACCGCTGGTTGCCGCCCTGCCCGGTATGATGATCTTCATCACCTCGATTGCTTTCAATGTGCTGGCCGATGGCTTGCGCTCGGCCATGGATGTCAAATCATGATGACCGCACCCCACCCTTCAATTCTTGATGAACGCGACAGGGGCGGTCCGGCCCAAAGCCTGTTGAGTGTCAATGCTCTGGTCAAACATTTTCCGGTCAAAGGCAGTGGCTTTTTCGGACGTGGCGGCGTGGTCCGCGCCGTCGATGGTGTGAGCTTCGAGATCCGCAAAGGCGAGACGCTGGGCGTGGTGGGCGAAAGCGGTTGCGGCAAATCCACCACCGCGCGCCTGCTGATGCATCTGATCCAGCCCGATCGGGGAGAGATCATTTTCGACGGCGAGAAAGTCGGTATTGATCTGCCGCTTTCCGAGTATCGCCGTCAGGTGCAGATGGTCTTTCAGGACAGTTATGCCTCGCTGAACCCGCGCTTGACCATCGAGGATTCCATCACCTTCGGTCCGCGCATCCACGGCATGGCGGAAACGGCGGCACGCGCCAAGGCGCATGATCTTTTGGCACGGGTCGGGCTTGATCCGTCGCGCTTTGCCGGACGCTATCCGCATGAATTATCGGGTGGTCAACGCCAGCGCGTCAATATTGCGCGCGCGCTGGCGCTGGATCCGCGTTTGCTCATTCTGGATGAAGCGGTTTCGGCCCTCGACAAATCGGTTGAGGCACAGGTGCTCAACCTGTTGCAGGATCTCAAAGCCGATTTCGGTCTCACTTATATGTTCATCTCGCATGATCTGAATGTTGTGCGGTTCATGGTGGATCGGGTGATGGTGATGTATCTGGGGACGGTGGCCGAATTGGGCGACGGGGAAGCGGTGTTTGCCGCTCCGTCCCATCCCTATACCGCGGCTTTGCTGGCCTCGATGCCGAAAATGGATCCGGCGGAACGCACCATCGAAGCGCCTTTGACGGGTGATCCGCCCAATCCGATCAACCCGCCTTCGGGATGCCGGTTCCATCCGCGGTGCAAACTGGCCGAGCCTGTTTGCGCCAGCATCCTGCCGCCCTTGACACCGAGTGCCGCAGGCACCAGTCAGGCGGCCTGTCTGGCGCTTGTGCCGCAATCGGGCCATTCCCATGCAGACCGGCTGGCCATGCCCCCGTTAGACCCCGAAAGCGAGCCGATGCCGGAGGCAAGCGCATGAGCAATATGGTTTCCATCGAAGGGCTTACGGTGACGTTTACCGGACGCGGAAAACCCGTGCGGGCTGTCGACCATGTGTCACTGGAGCTTGAAAAAGGGTCCGTGCTGGTTTTGCTGGGTGAATCCGGTTCCGGCAAAAGCGTGACTTTGCGCTCTTTGTTGCGTTTGCACCCCGAAAAGACAGCAAAGGTCGAAGGCCGCATCATGGTGGATGGGCATGATATTATGGCCCTGTCGAAAGAGGGGATCGGGGCTGTGCGCGGGCGCACGGTGTCGATGATCTTTCAGGAACCGATGCTGGCGCTTGATCCGGTCTATACGCTGGGCCAGCAAATCACCGAAGCGATCTTGCGCCATGAGGAGGTCACCCCCCAAGAGGCCCATGCCCGCGCCCTCGAACTGTTCGAGAAGGTGCAAATCCCCTCGCCCGAACGCCGGCTCAACGCCTATCCGCATGAAATGTCGGGCGGGATGCGCCAACGCGCGATGATTGCGCTGGCCCTGGCCTGCAAGCCCAAAGTCCTGCTGGCCGACGAGCCGACCACGGCGCTTGATGCCACCGTCCAAATCCAGATTCTCCTGTTGTTGCGGGCCCTGCAACGCGAATTGGGTCTGTCGATTGTGTTCGTGACCCATGACATCGGCGTGGCGGTTGAAATCGCCGACAGGATCGCCGTGATGTATGCGGGACGGATTGTCGAAAGCGGATCGGTCGCCGATATCCTGCACGCCCCGCGCCATCCCTATACCCGCGGATTGCTGGCCTCGCGCGTCGAGCGGGCCAAAAAGGGAGACAGGCTGAAAACCATTCCCGGTTCACCGCCGGATCTGACCGCCCTACCACCCGGCTGTGCCTTTGCGCCGCGTTGCGACATGGCAAGCCAAGCCTGCCGCGAAAAGGTTCCCGACCTTGTCACTGGTCCCTATGATCATGCCGTCGCCTGCCTGAATGCGTAACGTGGCATGAAACGGGTTCTTCTGATCAATCCGAACACCAACGAACAGACCACGGCCGCCATGCTGGCGATTGCGCGCGAGACTGCGGCGGGCAGGTTGCAGATTGAAGCCGTGACGGCTCCACGCGGCGTGCCGATGATTACCGATGCCCCCGCCCTGCGAGAAGCCGGCGCGGTGCTGGCCGCCATGATCCCCGAATTGCGGGCCGGTCATTGGGATGGTGTGATCACAGCCGCCTATGGCGATCCGGCTTTGCAAGCCTTGCGGGACGGGCTCGCTTGTCCTGTGACAGGCATTGGCGAGGCCAGCATGCTGGAAGCCTCACTTTTAGGGCCATTTGCAGTTGTGACCACCACGCCCGATCTGGCAGGCTCGATCACGGCTATGGCGGGGCGACTGGGGTTGAGTGCGGTCTTTCACGGCGTATTTCTGACAGACGGCGATGCGGTAGCCGTGACCCGTGATCCGGCTGTGCTGGTCGAGCGGCTGGAGGAAGCCTGCCTCGCGGCTTTGGAAGCCACAGGCTCGTTACAGGTCAAGCCGGCGTCGCTGATCATCGGCGGCGGGCCGCTGGCCCAAGCCGCCCGCGCCCTCAAGGATCGTGTGCCGGTCAGGCTGATCGAACCGATACCGGCGGCCATCAGGCGCATCGGCCTGATGGTGCGCAATCAAACGGAATGATCAGGCCGCATTCTCTTTGGCAAAGCGGGCCACATCGGCATGGGTGGCAAACCACACATCACCCTTGGCCTTGGCCATGCGGATCAATTCTTCAATAATCCAGATGCGCGAGCGGTAGCCGATGATATGGGGGTGGGTGGTGAGCTGGAAAATACCGCCCTCCTCATAAGCGGCCTCGAATTCGCGCCGGAAAATATCGAGCACGGAAGCGGGCGGTGTATGCGGCCGCAAGGACTGGAACCGGTGCATCATGAAATAGACCGCATCGTCGCGGACCCATTCCACCGGCAATTCGATCACGCCCGACGGCGTGCCATCGAGCAACAATTCGTAACAATCCTCATCCGCCATCAGTGAGGAATCATAGAGCAGACCCATGTCCCGCTCGATCTTGAGCGTGTTGGGGCTGAAATCCCATGAAGGTGTGCGCAGGCCGACGGCCCTGACACCGGTGATCTTTTCCAGCTCGTCGGCAGAACGCATCATCAGATCGCGTTCGACCTCGTAAGGCAGGACCGAATTCAATTCATGGATCCAGCCATGGATGCCGATTTCATGGCCTTCGGCGATGACCTGACGCTGTTCTTCGGGATGGAGCATGGCGGCGACGGCAGGCACATAGAAGGTGGCGGGCACATCATATTTCTTGAGCAGTTTGAGAATACGCGGCACGCCGACACGGGTGCCATATTCGCCCCAGGCCATCCGGCCGATGGATTTGCCGCCGTCGCGCAATTCATTGGTTTCGTGATCGGCATCGAAGGACAGGGCAAAGGCACAGCGCGCGCCATTCTTCCAGCCATCGGGACGATAGGAGCGGCCCGCACGCACCTGATTCACCAGCTTGCGCCAATGGGGTTCCGGCCATTGCCATGGTTCCATTGCTGTTGTGGTCATGAGGGGTTCTCCTTCAATAGTCATCCGGTTAAAGCGGCGATCCTGTCACGGGCAAAGTCTGCCCTGTGATGAATGAAGCGTGATCGGAGGCCAGAAACAAGGTGGCATCCGCAATATCGTCCGGCTGGCCCATCCGGCGCACCGCAATGGTTTTGGTAAAATTGGCGCGGGTCTCTTCCGAATAGCTGTTCCATTGCCGGACATAATCGGGGCTGGTGGCCATGAAGCCGGGGGCAACCGCATTCACCGTGATGCCGAATGGACCCAATTCCTGAGCCAGTTGTTTGACCAATCCGACTTGCGCATGTTTGGCGGCCGCATAGCTCTGGATACCGGTCAGGCTGGGGGCAAGACCGGCGCGGCTGGCAATCACCACAATCCGGCCTTTGCCGGCCTGTTTCATCACCGGCACCACCGACTGGGCTGTCAAAAACGCACCGGTCAGATTGGCATCGACGATCGCGGC
The DNA here is from genome assembly GCA_947455455.1 of Hyphomicrobiales bacterium. GTDB lineage: Bacteria > Pseudomonadota > Alphaproteobacteria > Rhizobiales > Beijerinckiaceae > CAIYZJ01. Next base: position 16,683 of record CANGOE010000040.1, on the reverse strand, counting down.
AAAATCCTCGGCCGCGACCTCTTCCATCGGTTTGGGCGACTGGCCCCGCACGCCGCCCGCCACATAGACCAGACAATCGATCCGTCCCTGTTGACGGACAATTCCGGCCACACAGGCCGACAGGCTGGTCCGGTCGGTCACATCGAGCGCCAGTGCCTCGATATGACCTTGGCCGGAGGATGCCGGGGCCTGATTGAAGGCCTCGGCATAGTGGCGCACGTCATCGGCCAGCAGGTCGGCGGCAAAGACCGTTCCACCGTCGCGGGCAAAAGCCTCGGCAATGGCGCGGCCAATGCCTCTGGCGGCCCCCGCGACAAGAATGGTTTGACCGTCGAACCTGATCTGCATGGCTTATTTCAGGTCCGTAAAGGCGGTTTCTTTCAGACCCCAGATCACCACGGTCGAAATCACTGCCGAACCCATCAGATAATAGCTATGGGCCACCGGTGAATCGAAGGTCGTGATCAGCCAGACTGCGATGAATGGTGCAAAGCCGCCAAAGATCGCCACGGCCAATGCGTAGCCCGAAGTCATCCATGTCGAACGACTGCGCGTCGGGAAGATTTCCGAAATCGCCGCCGGACCCGCACCGGAGAACATCGAGATCATCAAGGCAAACACCACCTGCACCGCAATCAGTTCCATATAGGAGACCGAACCCGAGATCAGGAAGTTGAACACCGGCAACGGCACCACGACGAAACAGGCACAGCAGGCCAGCAGAAGCGGCTTGCGTCCGAACTTGTCCGACAGATGGCCCATCAGCGGAATGGCCACCACCAGCACCAGAAGGCCGATCGTATTGGCCCACAAAGCCTGCGCGGCGGTCAGTTTCAGATATTTCTGGGTCCAGGTCGGCATATAGTTCAGCAGGACATAGAAGCAGACAGTCCACACAATGGTGAACCCGAATGCCCGGACCGCCAGCGCCAGACCCGAAGGCTGGTCGGCTTCGGGTGCGGCTTCGATGGCGGCGACATAGGCTGGCGTTTCTTCCATCTCGCGGCGCATATAGAGGCCGATCGGGCCGAGAATACCCCCGATCAGGAACGGCACGCGCCAGCCCCAACCCTGCATGTCATCCGCAGTCAGGACAGTGTTCATCAAAGCGGCGATGCCCGAACCCAGCAACAGGCCCGCAACCACGCTCATTTGCTGGAAACTGCCATAATAACCGCGCTGGTTGCTCGGCGCCCATTCCACCAGATAGGCGGTCGAGGTACCCCATTCCCCACCCGCAGAGAAGCCCTGCATCAAACGCGCGGCCACCAGCAACAAGGGAGCATAAAAACCGATTTGCTCGTAGGTCGGCAACAGGCCGATCATCACCGTGCCACCAGCCATCATGAAGATGGTCAGCAACAAGGCCGCCTTGCGGCCCTTGGTGTCACCGAAGCGGCCAATGATGATGCCGCCGAGCGGACGGGCGACAAAGCCCAGACCATAGGCCAGAAAAGCCGACAACAACGCGGCAACTTCATCCTGACCGGGAAAAAATTTCTTGGCGATGATGCTGGCCACATAGGCATAAACGGCAAAATCGTACCATTCCATCACATTGCCGACGACAGCCGCGACAGCCGCCTTTTTATGTTTAGAACCCGTAACCATTGGATTAGCCCCCTTGCAAAACATCAATACTGACTCATTAGTCAAAGGGAGCATGACCGATTGGCCGTTCCTTGGCAAGCGTTTGAAATTAATCCCGAAAAATGGAAATTTTGACTTCGTTTGCGCCAGCGGATCACCCGGCTGACAGGCGCAAAGGCCTATGCACCCCACCCCCATCGGGCTTGTCGATGACAAGCACAAAGCCAAAAAAAAGGCCGCCATTGCTGGCGGCCCAAGTCTAGGGAGGAAACGCCCAAGGAGGGCATGATGGAGGAATGAACCTCGACATCACCTCTTCTTTATATTGATGCACTGCACAAAAGGCAAGGGGTATTGACCTATTTTTTTGATTATTTTTGCCTAAAAACAGAGAAGTCGCATTGCTAAATTTTGAAAACCATCAAAATCGCGCATTTTTCACTCTTTTGTCATTATTGCGCCGCAATATATTGTCAATAAAAGATGATCGGAAAGAAAAATCATCCCGTCCATGGAGAGAGAAGATGTTGCTGTTGACTGCCTTGTTCGAACGCCTGAACCGCTGGTGGGCCTACCGCCAGACCGTGCGTGAATTGTCTTTGCTGACGGACCGTGACCTGCATGATCTGGGTCTCGATCGCAGTGAAATCAATGTCGTGTCGCGTCACGCTTCGGGTTTCTGATGGTGCTTGCATGCCTGCTCAGCGCGGTCGAACGTGCCTTCCACTGGATGGCACACGACCGCGGCAACACGCCCGATTGAACTAGCGTTTGGTGCGCAACAAGGCAATGCCGCTTGCCACCACGATCGCACCGCCCACCAGTGTGGCGGTGGTGGGCACTTCATCGAACACATAATAGCCGATCAGCCCCGCCGAAATGATCTGGGCATAGCTCATCGGCGAGACAATCGATGTCGGGGCCAGCCGCAAGGCCTGCGTCAACAACAGATGCGCCATTGTCCCGAACAGACTGCCCCCTGCCAGCAATCCCCATTCCGTCCATGTCAGATCGCTCCATGTCCACGGCAGAGCCACGCCGGTCAGCACCACAGCCACGCAACCGCTGAACAGCATCATGGTGAAGGGATGCTCGCGCACACCGATCGCCCGCGTGGTCACCTGAAATCCGGCACTCGACAATGCCATCAATAGGGGAAACACCAGAAACAATCCGGCATCGGGTGCTTGTGGCTGGATCGCCAGCATCACCCCCGTAAAGCCCAAGGCAATCAATGCCCAGCGCAATGCCGAGGCAGTCTCTTTCAGAAAGACCGTTGACAGGATGACGGCCAGAAACGGAGTCGAAAAAGTGATGGCATAGGTTTGGGCCATGGGCATGAATTTGAGGCCCAGCACGATGAACACCGTCGAGCCCAGCATCAGGGTGCCGCGCCACAGATGGACTTTCAAAAACCGTGTGCGCAACAGGGGAGCGCCCCCGAAAAACGGGATCAGCACCATCAGATAGACCACCTGAAACAGATAGCGTCCCCATGACAGGAACAGCACGTCATGACTGCGCACCAGCATTTTCAGCGTGGCATCGAGACAGACAAAGCAGACAGTGGCCAGCACCATCAGCAATCCACCCATCATCACAGAGGCGGGCGGCGTGGCTGATGCCCCGCTTGCGGGTGTCGGGTTGGTCATGACAGACTTTCAAATCAGGAAATAAGCCAACAGGCCGTTATTTGGTGCCATAGATGCGATCGCCCGCATCCCCGAGACCCGGCACGATATAGCCATGGTCGTTCAGATGATCGTCAATCGAGGCCGTCCAGAGCGGCACATCGGGCAAAGCTGCCTGAAAGGTTGCCAGCCCCTCGGGGGCCGCCAGCAGACAGACAAACCGGATATCGCGCACACCCCGCTCTTTCAAACGGGTAATCGCCGCAATCGCCGAATGGGCGGTGGCCAGCATCGGATCCATCACAATCACCAGACGCTCGGCGACATCGGTCGGGGCCTTGAAGTAATATTCGACCGCTTGCAACGTCACGGGATCACGATACAGCCCGATATGGGCGACACGCGCCGCCGGAACCAGCTCCAGCATCCCGTCGAGAAAACCCACACCTGCCCGCAAAATGGGGGCAAAAACCAGCTTTTTACCCGACAGTTGCGGCTTCATGGTGCGGCCAAGCGGCGTTTCGACCTCCACAAGCTCGGTCGGCAGATCGCGGGTGACCTCATAGCACAGCATCATGCCGATTTCGTTCAGCAATTGGCGGAATGACTGGGTCGAGGTCGCCACATCACGCATCAATGTCAGCTTGTGCTGGATAAGAGGATGATCAACCACATGCACTTTGCCCATCCGCCTGCCCTCCCGCGCTGTTCAGTGAACAGATCACACTCATGAGAGCCATTGTGGCAGGTTCCGGTCCATCTTCAAAGCCGCTTCAGCCACGATCGACGGTTTATTCACAAGGCCCACCTTGCTCACGACAGAGGCTTGCCGGACGGATGCCGCTATGATATTTCTATAAAGAATGAAACTTCAGTTCCATTTTATGGAACAAACGGAGCTTGAATGACGATTCTCCACTCTGCCTCGGAAGTGCTCAGATGCTTTTCTGACGAGCGTCCCGAATTGACACTGACCGATATTGTGGCCCTGCGCGGTGCCCCCAAAAGCTCGACCTCGCGCCTATTGAACGCCATGCGGGATGCAGGCTTTCTCGACGTCTCGAAAGTCGGCCGCAAATACCGTCCCGCTCCTTTGCTGACCCATCTTGCCCATATCAATAAGGTCGATGTCTCCTTGCTGGCGCGCGCCGATGCGGCCGTACGCGAATTGGTCGAGGAGACCGGACATACCGGCTATGTCTCGGCACTCGACCACAAGGATGTGATTGCATTGGCTGGCCATGAAGGCCGGCATATTTTGCGGGTGGCGACCGCTGTCGGCCGCCGTCTGCACGCCTCCGCCAGTGCGACGGGACGGGCCTTGCTGTCGCGCATGGAGGATCGGACGATCCACTCCCTTTACGAGAAGGGCATGGAAGTGCCATCCGACAAGGCTCCCCGCTCGGTGGCCGAATTGATCGAGCGGCTCAATCTGGTGCGGCAAAAAGGCTATTCCGAAGCCTATGATGAAACCAATCACGGTGTCGGCGCTTTGGCGACCGTTGTGGTCGATCCGGTCAAAAATCTGGCCCTGAGCCTGTGTATCGCCTTTCCGGCGGCGACCATAACCCAACAGGACAAAGACCATATCATTGCCCGCATGATCGGTGTGACAGCCAAATTGGCACGGCACTTCAACGATCAGGGCCAGCCGATCACCGATACGACACGCACAAGAAAAAGCCCGACGGGAGAACAACAGCCATGACAACGACAACCCCTGGGACACAAGGCCGCTGGCGTGTCGGTTTCGATATCGGCGGCACCTTTACCGATTTCATTCTGTATGATGATGCCCATGGGGCGGTGACACTGCACAAGCGGCTGACCTCGCCGCACGACCCATCCGAGTCGGCGTTGATCGGTTTGCAGGAGCTCGTCTCGATGGCAGGTATCGCGCTGTCGGATGTCAGCGAAATGATCCATGGCACCACATTGGTGACCAATGCCATCATCGAGCGCAACGGCGCCAAAGTCGGGCTGATCACCACCCATGGTTTCCGCGATATTCTCGAAATGGGCACCGAACAGCGTTACGATATCTACGATCTGTTTCTGGGCTATCCCGAACCGATGGTGCCGCGCGCCTTGCGGCTTGAAGTCAACGAGCGGATGGACCGCGACGGCCAGATTGTGACCGCTTTGAGTGATGCGGATGTGCTGGCGCGGTTGGGCGAATTGGTGGCGCAGGATGTTTCGGCCGTGGCCGTATGTTTCCTCCATTCCTATGCCAATCCGCAGCATGAATTGCGTGTGGCCGAATTGGCCATAACACATTATCCGCACCTGTCCTTGTCACTGTCGCATGATGTGGTTGCCGAATTGTGGGAATACCAGCGTTGCGCCACCACCTGCGCCAATGCCTATGTCCAGCCGTTGATGGACAGCTATCTGACGAAGCTGGAAAGCGAATTGCGCCAGCGCGGCTTTTCCGGCGCATTGCGCTTGATGCATTCGGCCGGGGGACTGACCTCGCTCGACACCGCGCGTCGTTTTCCGATCCGCTTGCTGGAATCGGGTCCGGCAGGAGGCGGTCTTGCGACGGCCTTGTTCGGCCTGCGGGCGGGCAAACGCGACATCATTTCGTTCGACATGGGTGGCACCACCGCCAAGGCCTGCATGATCGAGGACGGCAAAGCCGAAATCGCCCCGATGATGGAAGCAGGACGCATCCACCGTTTCAAAAAAGGATCGGGCCTGCCGATCAAGGCCCCGGTGATCGACATGATCGAAATCGGCGCGGGCGGCGGATCGATTGCCGCCATTGACGAGGTCGGTCTGTTGCGGGTCGGCCCGCAATCGGCAGGGTCCGATCCGGGTCCCGCCTGCTACGGCATGGGCGGGATGCAACCCACCGTCACCGATGCCAATCTGCTGTTGGGCTATTATGACCCCGGCTTCTTCCTTGGTGGCCGGATGTCGCTGGATCTGCCCGCCGCACGTCGCGCGATGGAGCGGGTCGGCTCGCAACTGGGCCTGAATGTCGAGGAGACCGCGGCCGGCATCCACAAGGTCGTGGTCGAAAGCATGGCCTCTGCCGCCCGCGTCTATCTGGTCGAGAAGGGCAAAGACCCGCGCAGTTATGCGATGGTGGGTTTCGGGGGTGCGGGTCCGGCCCATGTCGCCGAAGTCGCGGCCGCCTTGGGTGTGCGTGAAGTGATCATACCGCCAGCCTCGGGCGCGGCCTCCGCCTTGGGCTTTCTGGCCGCCCCGTTGAGTTTCGAGAATGCGCGCTCGATGCCCGTCGAATTCAAGGCAGGCTGGAACAGTGCGGCGGTCAACGAGATCCTCGACGGTCTGGCCTCGCAGGCGACCGGCAATCTGGTGGAAGCCGGCATTGCACCCGACGGCGTGATCACCGAACGCAGTGCCGATATGCGTCTGGTCGGGCAGATGCATGATATTGCCGTGCCCTTGCCTGCCGGTCCGCTGGATGACAGCAGTCTGGCGGCCATCCGCAACAGCTTTATCGATGTCTATACGCGCCGCTTCACCAAGCCCCCGGAAGGGGCGCGCATCGAGGCCATCAATTTCCGTGTGCGTTGCTCCGGCCCGACACCGCAACTCTCGCTGGTGGCCGAACAGGACAACACCGGCACCACGGCCCTCAAGGGCACGCGCGAGGCCTATTTCGATCATGCCTTTGTCACCACGCCGGTCTATGACCGCTATGCGCTGAAACCCGGCACCACCCTTCAGGGTCCGGCGATCATCGAGGAGCGCGAGGCCACCACGGTGATCACGCCGCGCGATCATGTCAGCGTCGACGAGGTCGGCAATCTGCGCATCAGCATTGGCGCACAGGATCAGGCGCAAATCATGATCCGTGCCGATATGCCGATGGAAGAAGCAATCGGCGTGATCGAACGCGATCCAATTGCGCTGGAGATCATGTGGAGCCGACTGGTCAATGTCGTGGAAGAAATGTGGCTGACAGTGTGCCGCACGGCCTTCTCGCTGGTGATTTCCGAATCACAGGATTTTGCTTGCGAACTGCTCGATGCGACCGGCGAAACACTGGCCCATTCCCCGCGTGCCATGCCGGTGTTCAATCTGACCCTGCCGCTCGCCGTCAAAGCCCTGCTCGAACGCTATCCGCCGGAAACCCTGCGCGAGGGTGACGTGCTGGTCACCAATGATCCGTGGCTGTGTGCGGGCCATCTGTTCGATATTGCGGTGGTCACCCCCTGTTTCAGAAAGGGCAAGCTGGTGGGACTGCTGGGCACGGTCGGGCATGTCTCCGATATCGGCGGCACCAAGGATTCTCTGCGAGCCCGCGAGATCTACGAGGAAGGCTTCCAGATTCCACCGATGAAACTGTTTGAAGCCGGTGTTGCCAATGAATCGCTGTACCGCTTGCTGGCAGAAAATGTCCGCAACAGCGATCAGGTGATCGGCGATCTGAATTCCTTCGTCGGAGCCAACCGCTTGGGCGCGGAACGCCTGCTGTCCTTCATGGATGATTACGGCATGGAGGATTTGCGTGCCCTCGCCCATGTGGTGCAGGACCGCTCCGAACAGGCGATGCGCCAAGCCATTCGCGCCATTCCCGACGGGGTCTATCATTCGACGATCCAGAACAACCCGCTGGGCGAGGTGCTGACCTATCCGGTGGCGGTCACCGTCAAAGGCGACGAGATCGAAGTGGATTTCGAAGGCGCCCCGCCGCAACTGCCGCGCGGCGGATTGAACTCGACGCTGAATTATACGGCGGCGCATGCGACCTATCCGCTCAAATGCATGCTCACCCCTGCCGTGCGCGGCAATGCGGGGTGTTACCGTCCCTTCACCGTCAAGGCTCCCGAAGGATCGATCCTCAACCCCAAACGTCCGGCTTCGGTCAATATCCGCACCCGCACGGGTTGGTATATCGCGCCCAACATCTTCCGCGCTTTGGCGGATGCGGCTTCCGGACAGGTGCAGGCCTTTACCGGCCTGCCGGTCGCCGCCAATATTTACGGCCAGACGGCCGATGGCACGATCTATAGCGATTTGCTGTTTGTGGGCGGAGGACAGGGGGCCTCGGCCCAGCATGACGGGAAATCGGGGCTGTTATGGCCGACATCCGCCGCCAATACCTCGATCGAATTGTTTGAAACCCGCGTGCCGGTGCTGGTGCTCGAGAAAACCTATCTGGAAGATTCAGGCGGATCGGGCCAGCAACGCGGCGGGCTTGGCCAGCGCATCCGTTTCCGGAAACTGGATGCCGACCGGCAAACCACCTTGGTCTCGGTCTATCCCGAAGGTGTGGGCAACCCCACCGAAGGGCTGTTCGGCGGCCATGCCGGCGGGGAAGCCCGCGGCATTGTGATCGACCCGCAAGGCAGACTGTTGCATGATTGCGGCACGGGTGATCTGGTCAGCTTGAATAATCCGGACGAAATTGTTGAAATTGTGATTGCAGGCGGCGCCGGTTTCGGCGACCCTCGTCAACGCAAGTCGGAATTGGTGATCAAGGATCTGGCCAATGGCCTGATCTCGAAGGACACGGCCTTGCGCGATTACGGCGTGCAAAGCTGAACCATGCAAGATCCGGATGCGAAGGGGCGCATCCGGTGTGGCAAGTGACAATCCCTCTGGTGAAGGCAGGAGTTTAGCATGAAACAGTTCAAGTCCTTGTGGCGATGGGTGGCCATGGCCACGGTGCTGGGTGCCGTCAGCACCGCCGCCGTGACACACGCACAGGCGCAAACCGCACCGCGCAAGATTCTGGTTGTGGCCAGCAATCAGGATGTGCCCAATTTCGATCCGCATGTGGCCACGGGCTATTCGGCCTCGGCTCTGTTGCGCAACCTCTATGATCCGTTGGTCCGTGTCGAAGGCAACCCGCCACAGGTCAAACCGCATCTGGCTGAATCCTACACGGTCTCGCCCGACGGCATGGAATATGTGTTCAAGCTCGATGCCAAAGCCAAATTCAATGATGGGTCGCCGGTCACAGCCGAAGCCGTCAAATATTCCTTCGACCGTCTGGTGCGCCTGAAAAAGGGCAATGCCTGGATGATTGCGGGCATTGTCGATGACACTTCGGTGACTGTTGTCGATGCCAAAACCGTCAAGATCAAGCTGGCCAAGCCGTTTGTGGCGTTCCCGCATGTCCTGCCGTGGTTGTGGATCGTCAATCCCAAGCTGGTCGAGGACAACAAGGGCGCGGATGACGGCCAGACCTGGCTGAAATCCAATATCGCCGGTTCCGGCTCATTCGTGCTCAAACGGGCCGAACCGGGCAATCTCTACGAGCTGGAAAAAGTCGCAAGCCCGTGGAAAAGCGGCGGCGGCAATCTGACCGGCGCGATCTGGCGCATTATCCGCGAAACCTCCAACCAGCGTCTGGCCGTGCAACGCGGCGAAGCCCATATGGCCCTCGATCTGACCAGCGAGGATATGGATGCGCTGAAAGACAAGCCGGGTGTGGTCTCGGTGATCGAGCCTGAATTCCGCACCTTCTCGATCAAGCTCAACACCGAGCATGGGCCTTTGGCCGACATCAATCTGCGCAAGGCGATTTCCTATGCCTTCAACTATCAGGGCATGCTGGATTCGGCAGGCTATGCCCAGTTGATGGTGGGTCCCCTGCCCAACGGTATTTTCGGTCATGACCCCAAGCTGGCCGTGCCGACCACCGATCTGGACAAGGCCAAGGAATTTCTCGCCAAGTCCAAAACACCCAATGGCGGCATCAAGCTGACCATGGTGCATGTGTCGGGTCTTGAACAGCAACGCCGCATTGCGCTGGTTCTGCTCGACAGCCTCAAGAAGCTGAACATCGAGCTGGACATCAAGCCGATGGTCTGGCCCGATATGGTGGCCTCAACAGCGTCACCCGACAAGATGGCGGATTTCTTCCCCGTCTACCAGACCGCCAATTATGGTGATCCGGACAACATCGCCTTTGCCGCCTACCACTCCTCGCGCAACGGCAACTGGCAGAATCCTGTCTACAAGAACCCCAAGGTCGATGCCCTGATTTTGGCCGGTCGCGCCGAAACCGATCAGGCCAAACGCCAGACCATCTATGTCGACATGCAAAAGCAGATTGTTGAAGATGCGCCCGATATTTTCGGCGTGCTGGAAAAGCGCAAACTGGCTTTGCGCAGTGAAGTCCAGGGCTTCATCTTCACACCTGTGGCCAGCAATGCCGTGGAATTTTTCCCGCTGTCGCTGAAATAAGCCAAGAGCAGGGGGCGTGGCTATCCGCGCCCCTTTGCTCCATATCAAGAGGCGCGGTCATCCGCGCCCCTTTTGCCGGATCGCAATCACCCTATGATCAGATTCATCATCCGTCGGCTTGTTCTGCTTGTTCCTGTCTTTGTCGGGCTGACACTGCTTGTGTTTACGATTTCGCATGTTCTGCCGGGTGATCCGGTCAAGCTGGCGGCAGGACCGCAAGCCACGGCCGAAGAGATTGCCTCGCTGTCCCGCGAATTCGGGATGGACCGTCCGCTTCCCCAACAATATTGGCACTATGCCACCGGCCTGTTGCAGGGCGACTGGGGCCAATCGGTATTGACGCGCAGGCCGGTGGCCGCCGATCTGAAAATCTATCTGCCCGCAACCCTCGAACTGGTCTTTGCCGCCATCTTTCTGGCCATTCTCATCGGAATTCCGGCGGGTCTGATTTCGGCCATGACCGCCAATCGCTGGCCCGATTATCTCACGCGGATTCTCTCGCTGGCCTCGATTGCCATGCCCCGGTTTTTCCTCGCGCTTGTCTTGCAACTGATCTTTGCGATGTCGCTGGCCTGGTTGCCGCTCAACGGGCGTTTTCCGATCATCGATCTGCCCCCGCCCACCATCACCGGCATGCTGACCATCGACAGCCTGCTGGCGGGCGACTGGCTGGCCTTCACCACCAGTTGCGAGCATTTGCTGATGCCGGCACTGGCCATGAGCCTGTCGCCGCTGGCCACCATCACCCGCATGATGCGGGCCTCGACGCTGGATGTGTTGCAACAGGATTATGTGCTGGCCGAGCGCGCGCTGGGCCTGTCGCAATCGCTGATCATTCTGAAATATGTCCTGCGCAACGCATTTTCATCGACCCTCACCGTGATCGGTCTCTATATCGGCTGGCTGTTGAGCGGGTCGGTGCTGGTGGAAACGGTATTTGATTGGCCCGGCATCGGACTTTACGCCACCAAGGCCATTGTGACGCAGGACTTCATGCCGGTGATGGGGGTGACCCTGTCGATCGGGTTTATTTTCGTGCTGGTCAATCTGGTCATTGACCTGCTTTACGGCGTCATCAATCCCAAGGTGCGCTATCAATGAGCCCGCAACAATCCGCCCACCCCTCCCGCTGGCAGAACTGGCAACGCAGTCTCTACCGGTTCCGCCAGAGCGGCCTGTCGATTGCCGGACTGTGCATCGTGCTGGTGCTGTTGGTGATTGCGGTGGCCGGCACGTGGATCGTGCCGTTTCCCGACCATATCACCGGTGGCATCAATACCGCGGCGCGGTTCAAACCGCCGTCCTCGCTCAACTGGTTCGGAACCAACGAGTTGGGACAGGATGTGTTTACGCTGGTGATGGCGGGAGCCCGCGTGTCGCTGATCGCCGGATTTGGCGTTGTGATGATTGCGGCCCTGCTCGGCGGGTTGATCGGCGCACTGGCAGGCTATGCCGGAGGCTGGATCGATGATGTGCTGATGCGGCTGACCGATTTGATGCTGACCCTGCCCTCGCTGATTTTGGCGATGGCGATTGCCGCCGCCCTTGGGGCGGGGCTGGACAATATGGTGTTTGCCATTTCGATGTCATGGTGGCCGGGCTTTGCCCGATTGGTGCGCGGCGAGGTGATTGCCAAAAAGGAAGATCTGTTCGTGCAGGCCGCCCGCGCTTTGGGGGCCTCCAACAGCCGGATCCTGTTCCGCCATGTCCTGCCAAACGTCATGTCGCCAATCATCATCAAGATGTCGCTGGATATGGGCTTTGCCATTCTGGCGGTGGCCGCGCTGGGCTTTATCGGCATCGGTGTGAAACCCCCGACCCCGGAATGGGGATCATTGCTGTCACTGGCCCGCGGCTATCTGCCCGATTACTGGTGGACTGCGATTTTTCCGGGTCTGGCGATTTTCTTTGCCGTCTTGGGCTTCAACCTGTTGGGAGACGGCCTGCGTGACCTGTTCGACCCGAAAGCGAGGCGCTGACATGGCCCTGCTGTCGATCGAGAACCTGCATCTGACCATCCCGTCTTTCGAGGGCGAGGCCCAGATTTTGAACGGCGTTGATCTGACGCTTGAACGGGGCGAGATTTGCGGGCTGGTGGGCGAAACCGGCTGTGGAAAATCACTGACCGGCCTGTCGATTTCCAAACTGGTGGCCTCCCCGCCGGCGCGCTACCGGCAGGGGTCGATCCGCTTTGACGGACAGGATATTCTGGGCTTGTCGGAGAGCGCGATGCGGGCCTTGCGCGGTCGCCGGATCGGCATGATCTTTCAGGATCCGACCACCAATCTCAATCCGCTGTTCCGCATCGGTGACCAGATGATCGACGTTGCCCTGCACAGCACCGGAGCCAATCGCTGGAGCACCAGTGCCCGCCGCGAAGCCCGTGCCCGTTCCATTGCGATGCTGGAGCGTGTCGGTATTCAGGATGCCCACAACCGGCTGGATGATTATCCCCACCAGTTTTCCGGCGGGATGCGCCAGCGGGTACTGATTGCCATGGCTTTGATCGGCCGTCCCGATCTGCTGATCGCCGATGAGCCGACCACCGCACTGGATGTCTCGGTGCAGGCGCAAATCCTGCAATTGCTGTTTGATATCGTGCGCGAGGACAATATTGCCGTCCTGCTGATCACCCATAATCTCGGCGTGGTGGCACGGCTGTGCACCCATGTGGCGGTGATGTATGCCGGACGGATCATCGAGCGCGGCACCATGGCCGATGTGTTCAACCGGCCACGCCATCCCTATACCAAGGCCTTGCTGAATGCCGTGCCCACGCAAAAGACCCGCAAGGGCACGTTGCAGGGTCTGGGAGGCAGTGTGCCCGATCCCTATCTGCCGCATGCCGGTTGCCGTTTCGCACCCCGCTGTGCCTGGGCCGAAGCCCGTTGCAGTGAGGCCGTGCCGCCAGAAACCGATCTGGGCCACGGCCATGGCGTGGCCTGCATCAAAGCGGGAGATCTCGCCTGATGTTGCAAGTCAAAGGATTGAGCAAAATCTATCCGGGCCGGCGCGGCTCTCCAGCCGTGACGGCGCTGGACGATGTCAGCTTCACCATTGCCCCCAATTCGGCCTTTGGCGTTGTCGGAGAATCAGGCTCGGGCAAAACCACCTTGACGCGCTGTCTGATCGGACTGGAAAAGCCGACCCGCGGCGAAATGCTGTTTGAAGGCCGCGACATTGCGCGCCTGTCGCCGCAGGACATGCGCGAGATGCGGGCCCGCATCCAGATTGTATTCCAGGATCCCTATGCCTCGCTCAATCCGCGCATGAGCGCGCAGGACATTATCGGCGAACCCTTGCTGATCCATCATGACCGCCTGCAACTCACGGCGCGTGCACGCACCGACCGGGTGGTTGAACTGCTTGAAAGGGTCGGGCTGGGCGTGCGGCATCTGCACCGCTATCCGCATGAATTTTCGGGCGGGCAACGCCAGCGCATCGGCATCGCGCGGGCTTTGGCGGTCAAACCGCAAATGCTGATTCTGGACGAGCCGACCTCGGCGCTCGATGTCTCGGTGCAGGCGCAAATCCTCAATCTGCTGGTGGAACTGCAAGACAGTCTGAAGCTCAGCTATCTGTTTATCTCGCATGATCTCGGCGTGGTGCGCTATATTTGCGACAGGGCCTTGTTGCTGTTGCACGGCAAGATGATCGAGGAAGGGCCGGTCGATCAGGTGTTCGACCATCCGCAAAGCGATTATGCCCGCCGCCTGATCGCCGCCATTCCCGATGTCGATCCTGCCCGCTCGTTGCATCTGACGGCCTAAACGGCCAAGATCTGTGCAGATGTTCCATTTACTGGCTTGAAACAGCCCGGAAAGCGGCGCAAACTATTCCCAATGATCGTAAAAGACAATTCGGGGGAAAGATCCATGCGCCTATCTTTGAAAGCCACTCGCCATGTGTTGTTGGGCACTGTCGCGCTGACGGCATGGATCGGCCTTCTGCCGCAGGCGCAGGCACAAACAGCCGATCAATGCAGTTATCGCGGCCAGCTCGACACGCAATATTGTGACGAGAACAAGGATCTGGTGGCCGATACCCCCAAAGATCCGAAAAAGTGGCGCGATCCGAGCACGCTGGTCTGGGCCTATACGCCGGTCGAAGACCCCGCCATCTATGCCAATGTGTTCAAGCCCTTTACCGATTTTCTTGAAAAATGCGTGAGCAAGAAAATCGTCTATTACCCCGTCCAGTCCAATTCGGCTGAAATCGAGGCCATGCGCTCCGGCCGTCTGCATTTTGCGGGCTTCTCGACCGGTCCGACCGGCTTTGCCGTCAATCTGGCAGGGGCCGTGCCGTTTGCCGCCAAAGGGCGCGGCGACGAGGTGCAGGGCTACAATCTGCTGGCCATTGTCAAAGCCTCAAGCCCGTTCAACACCATGGCCGATCTGAAGGGGAAGCGGGTCGCCCATACCTCGCCTTCGTCCAATTCGGGCAATCTGGCGCCGCGCGTGCTGTTTCCCGATCAGGGTCTGAAGCCGGATGAGGATTACAAGCCCCTGATGTCGGGCGGCCATGACAAATCCACGCTCGGCGTGGCCTCCGGCGATTACGACATGGCACCGGTCGCCTCCGATGTTTATGACCGCATGATCATTCGCGGCACGGTCAAAAAAGAGGATTTCCGTATTCTCTACAAAAGCCCGGTTTTCCCGACCTCGTCCTTTGCCTATGCCCATGATCTGAAGCCGGAATTGGCCGAAAAGCTCAAAGCCTGCTTCTACCAGTTCCGCTTCACACCGGAGATGCAGAAAGAGTTCAACGGCGATGACCGCTTCCTGCCGATCACCTACCAGAAGGACTGGGCGGTGGTGCGCGATGTCGCGGAAAAGACAGGCACACCCTATAACAAGAATGCCTATGATGCCGAAGCCAAACGCGAGGCGGATGCCGCCGCCAAAAAAGCGCTGGAGCAACAGCAACAGGCAGCGCCCAAGCAGTGACCTCCGGCACGAAGCACTCGGCACAGGATCAAGCCCTGCTCTCCATCCGCCATTTGCGGAAGGAGTACAGGGTCGGCGAGCCTGTGCTCAAGGACATCACACTTGATATTGATGCGCGGGGTGTCACGGCCATCATCGGCCCGTCCGGCACGGGTAAATCGACGCTGATCCGCTGTATCAACCGGTTGGTGAACCCGACAGCCGGAGAAATCTGGTTCGAAGGCCAGGATCTCGCCACACTCGAAGGCTTCGCCCTGCGGATGGCACGGCGGCGGATCGGCATGGTGTTTCAGGAATACAATCTGGTTGAACGCCTGAGCGTGATCGAAAACGTATTGTCGGGGCGGCTTGGCTATCTGCCGGTCTGGCGGGCTTTGTTCCGGCAGTTTCCGGAAGTCGATATTGCACGCGCGTTCGAGCTGATCGAGGCCGTTGGCCTGAGCGCGGATTTTGCCACGCGCCGCGCCGATCAACTGTCCGGTGGACAGCGCCAACGCATCGGCATTGCCCGCGCCATCATGCAGAACCCGGCCCTGATTCTGGCGGATGAGCCGACCTCGTCGCTTGACCCGAAAACCTCGGTCGAAATCATGGAATTGCTGACCGGCATTGCCTCGGAACGCGGGATACCGGTGATGATCAACATCCACAATGTCGAACTGGCCAAACGCTATGCGGGCCGCATCATCGGCATGACAGGCGGACAGGTGGTCTATGACGGCCCGCCCGACGGCTTGGCCGACCACCATCTCAACAGCATCTATGGCGGCGAGATGTGGCTATGACAGGTCCGGCTCCCTTGTCACGCGGGACGGCTTTTCCTGCCAACTGGCCGGTACGGATCGCCTATGCGGGCCTGTTGCTCTATACGCTTTACGTCTGCTCCATCCTCGATATCAGCCTTGCGCGGTTCATCAGCGGGATCGACCATGCGGCCAAATTGTTCAGCCGGATGTTTCCGCCCAACAGCGCGCCCGACAAGCTGTCTTTGATTGCCGACGGCATGATCGAGAGCATCCAGATTGCCATTCTCTCGACCTTTTTCGGCACGCTGTTGTCGTTGCCGCTCGGCCTTGCCGCCGCCCGCAATCTGGTGCCGCTGTGGCTGGCCTCTGCCGCGCGGATGGTGATTGCGGTTTGCCGCAGTTTCCACCCGATCATCATCTCGATTCTGTTTGTCAAAGCGGTCGGCTTCGGCGCGCTGGCGGGGATGCTGGCTCTGGTGATTTCCAGCATGGGCTTCGTGTCCAAACTGTTTGCCGAAATTCTCGAGGAAATCAGCCTGAAGCAGATCGAAGCCATCAGGGCGACGGGAGCCTCGTTCACCAATGTGTTGATTTTTG
>CANGOE010000039.1 GCA_947455455.1 Hyphomicrobiales bacterium | reverse complement strand
GCGGGTCAAAACACCGATCCTGATTTTGTCGGGTCTTGCGGGAATTGAGGATAAAGTGCGTGGTCTGGGCTTCGGCGCGGATGACTATTTGACCAAGCCGTTCCACAAGGACGAATTGATCGCACGCATTCAGGCCATTGTACGCCGCTCGAAAGGCCATGCCCAATCGGTGATCGAAACCGGCGAACTGCTCGTCAATCTCGATCAGAAAACCGTCGAGGTCGAAGGCCAGCGCGTGCATCTGACCGGCAAGGAATACCAGATGCTGGAGCTGTTGAGCCTGCGCAAGGGCACAACGCTGACCAAGGAAATGTTCCTCAACCACCTCTATGGCGGGATGGACGAGCCTGAATTGAAGATCATCGACGTGTTTATCTGCAAGCTCCGCAAAAAGCTGGCGAATGCGTCCAATGGCAAAAACTACATCGAAACCGTCTGGGGCCGCGGCTATGTTCTGCGCGAACCCAATGACGAAGCCTTGCGGATGCCTGCCTGATCGGCCAGCACGAGCCAAAACAAAAAACGCCCCGTTATGGGGCGTTTTTTTATGGCGAAACATCAAAAGTGGTTAGGCTTTATGGGCCGACATGGTGACGGTTTCGCCTTCCAACACAATATCGACGGCCATCTGCTCGGCCCGCGCCACCAGACCCGCATAATAAGGCTGGATGGCATGGGAATCGACAGTCCCGGTCTCGCTCTCACCCTTGATCAGCAGAGGGACCTGGGCCGGTATCCGCGCCAGCGTGCCCGCCGCCACCACAGTGAGGCGCACCGCGTCATCCCCGCCTGTCACATTGACGGTCACTGTGCCGCCACGCGGGATCATGCTTTGGGCGATCACCAGCAGATTGAGCAATAATTTAACCTGATTTTTGCGCAACAAAGCGCGCGGCGCATTCCAGATCAGCTTGGTGCGCTCGTCGTGGAAAAAGCCGCGCGCCACCTGTTCGGCATCCCCCAGATCGATCATCGCACCGGCAGACCCGGCCGCCCCGAAAGCCAAGCGGGCAAATTGCAGACGGGCCGAGGCTTGGGTTGCGCTTTTACGGATCAGATCATGGGCAAATTCGCGCATGCTTTCGTCTTTTTCTTCCGCCAGCACTTCCAATCCGTTGACGATGGCACCGACCGGCGAAATCACATCATGGCATACGCGACTGCACAGCAATGCCCCAAGGTCGAGCGCATCCAAATTGATCTGGGTCATCGGTTTATCCTTCACCACGGGTGTCTGTGGCCCCTGTTCTGCCATAAGCCGATTAACAAAAGGCAAAAACCCTTGCCCCTGACCACAGGCTTTCGCAAATGACGTAGGATCGGTGCGCCGCTTGGCCCTATATTCGACCTGCTTTCACCCCGCCAGCCCCGCAGGAAAGGCTTGCACAATCTGTCTTTGTGCCTGATTCTGCCTTGGAATGATTCGTGCGTTCATCTCCCGTTCAACCCAGATTGTACAAGGTTGACATGATGGAAACGCCAAACCGAAAAGGATCCGCAGAATGACCCTGCGTCATCTCACATCCCGCACCCCTTCCGTGATGCTCGCTTTGGTTGTGGCTTTGCTCATGGCCTGGACCATGATGCTCGACAGCGCACAGGCGCAAAGCAATGCCAAGACGGATCCAGCACCCAAAGCCTTCTCGTCAGGAGAGCTGGTGGACTCCGGCCATAAGTTCTTTGGCAGTATCTCACGCGGTCTGGCACAGGCCATTGAGGAAGCCACCAAGCGCTGGGGCCAGCCCAACGGTTATATCCTCGGTCAGGAAGCCAGCGGCGCGTTTTTCGGCGGTCTGCGCTATGGCGAAGGCACGCTTTACACCCGCAATGCAGGCGACAAGAAAGTGTTCTGGCAAGGCCCGTCGCTGGGCTTCGATTTCGGCGGCGATGGCTCGCGCACCATGATGCTGGTCTATAAACTGCCCAATACCGACGCGATCTATCAGCGGTTCGGCGGCGTTGACGGCTCGGCCTATGTGGTCGGCGGCTTCTCGATGACCGCCTTGATGTCCAATGACATCGTGCTGGTTCCAATCAGCTCCGGCGTGGGCGCCCGCTTGGGGGTCAATATCGGCTATCTGAAATTCACTCCGGAATCCACCTGGAACCCCTTCTGATCACGGGAACACACCAGCGCAATCCGGATGTTGAAAGGCGGCTTTGGAGCCGCCTTTTTTGTGGTCAGGCCTGCAATCGGGCCAGATCGACAGCATGGCGCAAGCCGAACGAGGCACGATAGCGCGGATCGCCCGTGGCCTCGTGAATGGCATCCAGCACGGCAAGCACCTGTTCCACCCCGAATTGTTGCGCCCAGAAAAACGGTCCGCGCGGATAATTGACCCCCAATTGCATGGCCTGATCGATATCCTCCGGTGTCGCCACCTGACACAGAGCCGCCTCGAACCCTTCATTGATAATCATGGCAATGGTGCGCATCACCACCATGCCGGGCAAATCCCTGATCCGGCTGACATGCAGACCCTGTTGCTGGAATTTGCCAACCACGGCTTGCCAGTGCGCGGCATCGACATCGGGAGAGGCCGTCAAAGCCACGCGCTTGCCGCCTTCTCCGGTCAGCGCGTCATAGAGTATCACCGGCTGTTTGCTGTCACCCGCCCGACGCGCCGCGGTGCGGCCATCGGTTCGGGCCACGAGTACGCCCTCATGTTGGACAAGCGACGCATCAAAGGGCTGTAAGGCCCCCTCCACCGAAACAGGCTCGGTCTGCGGGGCAGGCATGACCGCATCCGCGGCATAGGAGAACACCCCGCGTCCGGCCTTGCGCCCCAGCCAACCGGCCTCGACCCATTCCTGCTGGATCAGGGAAGGCCGATAGCGCGGATCCTGATGATAGGCATTAAAGACTGCATTGGTGACGGCAAAATTCACATCATGGCCGATCAGATCCATCAGCGTGAAGGGCCCCATCCGGAAACCCGCCCCTTCGACCAGCAAGGCATCCAGAGTGACCGCATCGGCACACCCTTCCTCAAACAGGCGCAAAGCCTCGGCATAGAAGGGCCGCGCCACGCGATTGACGATGAAACCGGGGGTCGAACGGGCATGGACGGCCACCTTGCCCCAATTGCGCGCCGTAGCGGCTGTGACCTGCGCAACCGCCGGGTCAGTGGCCGCGCCGGAAATGACCTCCACCAGCTTCATCACCGGTGCGGGATTGAAAAAATGCATGCCGACCACACGCTCGGGATGTTTCAGCCCGCGTGCCAAAGCGGTGACGGACAGCGAGGATGTATTGCTGGCCAGAATAACATCCGGCCCGACCCGATATTCCATTTCATTGAACAGGGCATGTTTGATGTCCATGCGCTCGACAATCGCCTCGATACACAGGGAGGCCTTGCCGAATTGATCGAGATTTTCCGCGACATGGACCCGTCCGACCAGCGCACCGGCCGCCTCTTGGGTCATTTTGCCACGGCTGACCTGCCCTTCGAGTCCTGCGGCAATCCGCTGATGGCCTTTGAGCGCCGCACCCGGCACGCTGTCGAACAACATGACCTGATGGCCTGCGGCGGCGGCAACCTGCGCAATGCCCGACCCCATCGCGCCCGCACCCGCCACAGCAATGATCTTATCCAATCCCAAAGCAGACATCAGCTTTACCCTTTTTTATACACTGGCTTATCCTTGCCCTGCGCCAAGGCGAGGTCAAGTCATCCAACAGGCTGATCTGTCATGTGTTTTGCGTCTTGCTTCTGCCCGATCGCAAGGCTCTAATGCCCATGAACAGGGCGAAACCACAACCGCCATTCATCATCGGAGGGAATACAGATGCGAATTTTATGTCTGGGGGCGGGTGCGCTTGGCGGTTATTTCGGTGGCCGCCTGATCGAAGCCGGCACACCGGTGACCTTTCTGGTCCGTCCGGCCCGCCAGCAGAATTTGCAGGATAAAGGTCTCAGGATCGAAAGCACCTATGGCAACTATGCCACCGCCGTCAACACCATCACCACTGCGCAGGGTTGCGAGCCGTTCGACCTCGTCTTGCTCAGTTGCAAGGCCTATGATCTCGACAGCGCCATGGATGCAATTGCCCCCGCCGTCGGACCGCAAACCATGATCCTGCCGATCCTGAATGGTCTGTCGCATCTCGACCGGCTGAACGAGCGGTTCGGGGCCGCCCATGTGCTTGGCGGCGTGGCCAAAATTGCAGCCACTTTGACCGATGACGGCGTGATCAAACATCTCAACGACTGGCGTTACCTGATTTTCGGCGAGCAGAACGGCCAGCTCAGCGAGCGGGTCATCGCGCTCAAAGCCCTTCTGGATACGACCTCGCTTGTCGCCGCCACCTCGACAGACATCATGCAGGTCATGTGGGAAAAGCTGGTGCATCTGTCGACCATTGCCGGCATGACCTGTTGCATGCGCGCCAGCGTCGGTGAAATCGCCCGCACCCCGTCCGGAAGCGCATTGATGAAGGCATTTCTGGAGACCAATGCCGCCATCGCTACCTGTGAAGGCTATCAGCCCTCGGACGCTTTCATGGCGGAATATCACAAGATCCTGTCGGATCCCCAATCCCCCTATACCGCCTCTATGTTGCGCGATATCGAGCGCAAAGGCCCGACCGAGGGGGATCACATCATCGGCTTCATGCTCGAAAAAGCATTAAAGCACGGTCTGGATGCCAGCATGCACACGGTGATTGCGGTGCATCTGCAATCCTATGACCAGCGGCGGGCCGCAGGGCGTTTTTGACCCCGCAAACCCGCCGTCCAATCCATCATCAGGCTTTGAACACGCCTTCAAACACCAGTTCGGTGATCGGGGTGCGGCCGCTTTGCACTTCGCGGTCACGCAACATGCCTTCGGGCAAGGCCTCTCTGGGACCACGACGGCCGATCGCAATAGCGATTTCGACCGCATAACCTTCCGGCACATGCAATTCGGCAACGGCGCGGTCAAAATCCAGACCCACCATGGCATGCGACATCCAGCCGAGCTTGGTGCCCTGCAAGGCCAACTGCGCCCAGGCCGCGCCCGCATCGAACGAATGACTGCGCGATGGCACAGGATCGGGAGAGGTCGGCACCATCATGGTCTTTTTCGAGAGCACGAACACCAGAGCGGCGGCTTCTTTCGCCCAGGACTGGTTGAACGGGTTCAGCAAAGACAGCATCGTGTCATAGCCCTTGCCGCCTTTCAGCGCATAGACGAAACGCCATGGCTGTGAATTGTAAGACGAAGGTGCCCAGCGTGCGGCTTCGAACATCGCATTCAGATCAGCCAGCGGAATGGCTTCATTGGTGAAAGAGCGCGGCGACCAGCGGTCAGTGAACAGCGGTTCGATCTTGTGGTCGGCGTGGCGTGTATTGTCGTTGGACATGGTATTTCCTTGCAATCAGCGTGGGAATTCAAGTGGAGGGCACGAACACCCTATGTGGTTGTTTATGGCCTTGTTTCAAGTCCTATCATCAAGCAGGTAAAGAAATTACGACATTGCCGATCAGTTTGCCGCTTTCAACCGCTTCATGGGCTTTGGCAATCTCATCGAGCGGAAATTCGGCGGCAATCTGGTGCGTCAACAGGCCCTGTTCCAGCCAGCCCGTCAATGTGGCAATTGCTTCCTGCCTTGCCTCGTGTGCCAGCTCATAGACAATGAAAAACCGCACCGCGACACCCGACATGATCATCGGCACGAAATCATAGGTCACCTGCGGTGTATTGGTGCCATAGACCACGCATAATCCATCCTGCCTGACCAGCTTGGGCAGAACAGCGGCATGACCGGCCGCATCGACCTCGACCACACGGTCGACACCGCGTTGACCGGTAGCGGCCAGAACCTCTGCCACCATATCCTGCGTGCGGTAATTGATCACAAGATCGGCTCCGGCCTCTTTGGCGCGGACGGCTTTTTCAGGCGAACTGACCGTGGCGATAATCAGCTTGGCCCCCAACAGCCTCGCGCATTGAATGGCATAATGGCCGACCGATCCCGCCCCGCCCATCACCAGCACGGTTTGCCCTTTGACAGAACCGTCAACCGTCACCGCCCGATAGGCCGTCAAAGCCGGAATACCCAGACAGGCTCCGGCGGCAAAAGAGGTTGCATCAGGCAAAGGAACGGCCTGTTCTTGTGCCACCGTGATCAATGCCGCCGCCGTGCCATGCACGCGCTTCCATTGTCCGTTCCAGACCCAGACCCTTTGTCCGATCCGCGAGGGCGAAACACCGTCGCCAACCGCATCGATCACCCCTGCCCCGTCGCTATGGGGGATGACCATCGGGGCCAGCATCGGGCGCACGCCCATCCGCGCCTTCCAATCGGATGGATTGACCCCGGATGTGGCCAGTCTGACGCGGACTTCGCCTTTGGCGGGTTGCGGATCGGGCTGTTCGCCCACGATCAGCACCTCGCGCGCCGGACCGTTGCGCTCGTACCATGCGGCTTTCATAACCTGTCTCCTCGTCTCGCGTTGATCTTGGGTGGCAAGTGTAAGGGGACGGGCCTGAATGTCCATCATGGATCAGCCCCGCGCCATCATCATGCCCCAATCTCGATACAATCATTGCAGGCATCCCTGCACGGGTTGCCCAGTCACAAACCCGTCATGGCATTGCACTAAAGTCTCGGCAATAAATCACTGAAATATCAGGTGTTTTTCTTGAAAAATCTTGACTTTTCAGGACCTTTGCCACAGGGTGAAACGTGGTGACGGCCCTGTCCATGGCCCTGTCATCGAAAATTCATTCAAGCGGAAGTTGTGTTGTGCGTATGACCAAAACCAGCAAAAAGCCCCCCGCAGATCCCGCAATCGAACCGGATCACGATCTGGAAGCCCAGGCCAAAAAGCTCGACCAATGGGTGCATACCCAATTGGCGCATCTGTCGCCGGGTCTGTCGCCGATTTCGCTGTCGCTGGCTTTCATGGATTGGGCGATGCATCTGGGCCAATCGCCGGGCCAGCAAATGCTTCTGATGAAGGAGTTTCTGGACAACGCCAACCGCAACCTGCTGTCACCGGCACCGGAAACCGATGCGCGCTTTACCGACGAGACGTGGTCGCAATATCCCTACAGCGCCATCAAAACCCTGTTCAAGACCCAAGCCGATGTCTTGCGCAAATCCACACAGGTCGAAGGCATGTCCGACCATCACCGGCAGATGGTGGAATTTTTCACCCGCCAGTGGCTCGATGCCCTCTCGCCGTCCAATTGGCCGCTGACCAATCCCGAAGTGTTGCACAAGGGCATGGAAAGCAAAGGCGAAAGCTGGCTGAAAGGCTGGCAGAATTATCTGAAAGATCTGCAAGACACGCTGGCCAATGCGGCCCCAATGCCCGAAGCGGCGCTCAAACCATTGCCCTATGTGGTGGGCAAGGATGTGGCGATCACGCCGGGCAAGGTGGTATATTCCAACCATCTGATCGAATTGATCCACTACACACCGACGACCGACAAGGTCTATGCGGAACCGGTGCTGATCGTGCCGTCCTGCATCATGAAATATTATATTCTCGATCTGTCACCGCATAATTCGATGGTGAAATATCTGGTCTCGCAGGGCAATTCGGTGTTCATGATCTCGTGGCGCAACCCGGATGAGAGCGACCGCCATCTGAGCTTTGAAGACTATCTGCGCATGGGCGTGATGGAGGCGATGATTGCCACCCGCGCGGCCAGCGGCTCGGACCGGATCCACGCCATCGGCTATTGCCTTGGCGGCACCTTCCTGTCGATTGTCGCGGCCATTCATGACCACGACCACCGCAACGACCCGCCAAAACGCGCCAAAGGGGGCAAAAAGCCTGCGGCCACGGCCAGCCTGCACCCCGATGCCTTGCCGGAATTGGCGAGCGTCTGCCTGCTGGCCGCGCAAACCGATTTTTCGGAACCCGGCGCACTCGGCATTTTCATCGATGACGACCAGTTGAAAACCCTGCGCGAGGACATGGCCGAAAAGGGCTATATGTCGGGCAAGAGCATGGCGGGGGCGTTCCAGTTCCTCAATGCCCGCGAATTGGTATGGTCGCAAAAGACCCGCCGCTATCTGCTCGGCGAGGATGACATCAGCATGGATATGATGAGCTGGAATGCCGATCATACCCGCCTGCCCGAACGCATGCACAATGAATATCTGACCGAATTTTTCCTGCATGACGCTTTGGCCGAAGGCCATTACAAATTCGAGGGCCGCGGTATCGCCTTGATGGACATCAAGGCACCGCTGTTCGTGGTCGGTACTCTGCGCGATCATGTCTCGCCTTGGAAATCGGTGTATAAAATCCATCTGTTCACCGACACCGACACCACCTTCGTGCTGGTGGCAGGCGGGCATAATGCCGGCATCATCTCGGAGCCGGGCCATCCGCGCCGCAGTTTCCAGATGGATCATGCCGCCAAGGGCCATGCCTGGATGGATCCGGACGAATGGGCCGCCAAAGCCCCCACCTTTGAAGGCTCGTGGTGGCCAGCGATGCATGACTATCTCAAACGCCATTCCGGCAAGCAGGTCGCGGTTTCCTCTCTGCCCAAATCCAAATCTCTGGGCGAGGCACCGGGCCGCTACATTCTGATGCGCTACGCAGACTGAGCGCACCGCAACCCTTTCCCGCTTTATCCAACCTTCAGGATCGTTGATGACACATTCTGCCAATCTGTTTTCGCTCAAGGGCAAAAAGGGCCTTGTTCTCGGTCTGGCCAACGACCATTCCATCGCATGGGGATGCACCAAACTGGCGCATGAGCTGGGTGCCGAATTGCTGGTGACCTGCCTGAACGAAAAGGCCATCGGCTATGTCGAGCCGCTGACCAAGCCGCTGGGCATCGAGCTTGTGGCCTGCAATGTCGAAGACGCAGGCGCGATGGAGGCTCTGGTCAATCGGGCCGTGGCGAAAATGGGCCATCTTGATTTCGTGATCCATTCGATTGCCTGGGCTCCGCTGGATGATTTGCACGGCAAGGTGATCGACAGTTCGAGCGTCGGCTTTGCCCGTGCGATGGAAGTCTCGTGCCACTCCTTCGCCACCCTCGCCCATCTGTGCGCGCCCCATATGCCTGCCGGCGGGGCCATGGTGACAATGACCTATCTGGGTGCCGACGAAGCCGTGCCGCATTACGGCCTGATGGGTCCGGTCAAAGCCGCCCTGCAATCGCTGGTGCGCTATATGGCGGTCGAACTTGGCCCCCAGAATATCCGTATCCATGCCGTGTCTCCCGGCCCGATCCTGACACGGGCCGCCTCCGGCATTGCCGATTTCGACGATCTGATGCGTCATGCGGTCGAGAAATCACCGTTGGGCCGTCTGGTGCAACTGGAAGAAATCGCCAGACTGTGCAACTTCCTG
The DNA here is from genome assembly GCA_947455455.1 of Hyphomicrobiales bacterium. Classification (GTDB taxonomy): domain Bacteria; phylum Pseudomonadota; class Alphaproteobacteria; order Rhizobiales; family Beijerinckiaceae; genus CAIYZJ01. Next base: position 13,957 of record CANGOE010000039.1, on the reverse strand, counting down.
ATTTCGGATGCCGCATCCGGCATGACCGGACAAACCCTGTTTGTGGATGCGGGTTGCCACGCTGTTGCCTAAGCAAGAACCGCGCGCACTATACCCCTTTTTTTGACAAGACCCTGATGGACCCGACCCGATGAATGCTCCGCTTGACCAGGATATGATCGAAAACATCACCTTTGATGAGTTGCAGATCGGCCAATCCGACATGATGTCACGCATGCTGACGATTGCCGATATTCAGGCATTCGCGGCCGTGTCGGGCGATACCAACCCGGCCCATCTGGATCCTGACTATGCCAACAATACGGTGTTTCACGGGGTCATTGCCCATGGCATGTGGTCGGCGGCAATGATCTCGGCTCTGCTGGGGACCCATTTCCCCGGTCCGGGCACCATCTATCTGCATCAGGAATTGCACTTCTCGCGCCCCGTGCGGATCGGTGACACGCTGACTGTCACTGCGACCGTTCTGAGCAAGGACGAGGCGAAGAAGAAGGTCGATCTCGATTGCGTGGTCCATAACCAGCATGCCGAACGCGTCCTGCACGGCACCGCCAGTATTCTGGCTCCCACGCAGAAGATCAAACGCCCGCGCAGTTATGCGCCGCATATCCAGCTGTTCAACCCCGAAGCGCGGTTCAAATCCCTGCTGGCCAAAGGCGAGGGGCTGGACGCGGTGCGCTGTGCGGTTGTGCACCCCTGCGATGCAGAGTCTCTGCAAGGGGCCATCGACTCGTTCCGCCATGGCCTGATCATTCCGGTGCTGATCGGCCCCAAGGCCAAGATCGAAAAGGCCGCCAAAGAGGCCGATCTCGATATTGCCGAATTCGAACTGGTCGACGTGCTCCACAGCCATGCGGCCGCCGACAAAGCCGCCGATATGGCCGCCGCCTGCGAAGTCGAAATGATGATGAAAGGCAGTTTGCATACCGACGAATTGCTCCATGCCGTGCTCGCCCGTCCGGCCCTGCGCACGGGGCGGCGGATGTCGCATATTTTCCGCTTCGATGTGCCGATGTATCCCAAGCCCCTGATGGTCACCGATGCCGCGCTCAACATCCGCCCGAACCTGCTCGAAAAGCTCGACATCATCCACAATGCAATCGATCTGGCCCATATCCTTGGCATTGACGAACCCAAAGTGGCCATTCTGTCGGCGGTGGAAACGGTCAATCCGGATCTGCCTTCCACCATCGATGCCGCGGCCTTGTGCAAGATGGCCGATCGCGGCCAGTTGAAGGGCGGTATTGTCGATGGACCTCTGGCCTTCGACAATGCCATTTCAACCCATGCCGCACAGATCAAAAACATCGTCTCGCCGGTGGCGGGCGATGCCGACATCCTGATGGTGCCGGATCTGGAATCGGGCAATATGCTAGCCAAACAGCTTGAATATCTGGCAGGAGCCACCGGTTCGGGTCTGGTGCTGGGCGCAAGAATTCCGATAGCGTTGACCAGCCGCGCCGATGGCCCGACCACCCGTGTGGCCTCCGCCCTGCTCGGCCTGTTGGCCGCCCATGCCGCGCGCCGGAAAGCCGCCAAACCCCTTTAAAGCCGAAAGTCTGCCATGTCCCTTCTCGCGGTCAATGCCGGTTCGTCCTCGCTGAAATTCTCGCTCTATCCGCTGTCAGGCAACAGCGTGACAGCGAGCATCCTGACCGGACAGTTTCAGGGGCTGGAGCCGCACGGCACGCCGCAGATGAGCTGGCAGTTCGAGGGCAAAGCCTCGACCGAGGCGCTGGTTTCCGGCGCCGATCCGTTCGAGGAGTCGCTGGCCCGTTTGCGCCATCTGCTGGCCAGCCTGTCGGGTTTGCCCCCTTTGCGCGGCATAGCCCATCGGGTGGTGCATGGCGGCAGTCTCTACCGCAATAGCCTTGTGGTCGATACGGACATTTTGGACCGGCTGGAAACGCTCAATTCGCTGGCTCCCTTGCATCAGCCGCACAATCTGGCCGGCATCCGTGCCTTCGGGCAGGCTTTTCCCGATCTGCCGCAAATCGCCTGTTTCGATACCGCCTATCACGCCACCGTGCCGGCGCAGGATTATGAATTCGCCCTGCCCCGCACCCTGACGGAGACGGGCGTGCGCCGTTACGGCTTCCATGGCCTGTCCTACCAATTCATCATGGGCCAGTTGATGGCCCGCAGTTCCAAAGCCAAAGGGCGGGTGCTGATGGCGCATCTGGGCAACGGGGCCAGCCTGTGCGGCGCATTGAACGGATCAAGCCAGACCACAACCATGGGCCTTTCGGCGCTTGACGGCCTCATCATGGGCACGCGGAGCGGCTCGCTGGATGCAGGCGTTCTGCTCTATCTGCTTGAACAGGGCTGGACCCATGACCGGTTGCAAACCCTGCTCTACAAGGAATCCGGACTGCTCGGCATTTCCGGCCTGTCGGCCGATATGCGCAAATTGCGCCAGAGCGACAATCCGCAGGCGCGCCATGCCATAGAGCTGTTTACCCACCGGATCATCCGTGAAGCGGGTGCCATGACAAGTTGTCTGCAGGGCTTGGATGTGATTGCGTTCAGCGGCGGCATTGGCGAGCACGACACGGCATTGCGCCATGATGTCGGCAAGGCACTGGGCTGGCTTGGCGTGAACATCGATGCCGACCTCAACGGCAAGGCCACCGGTGATCAGGTGATGGCCATCCATGCCCCCGAAAGCCGGATCGAGGTCTGGGTGATCCCGACCGACGAGGGCTTTGTCGCGGCAACAGAAGCCGCCCGCCTGCTGGCTTGAGGCTGGATCAGTTTTTCGGCGTCAAGGTCTGTTCCATATCGCTGGCCAAGCGCGCCATGATACGTGATTTTTCATGGACCGAGAGCCTGCCGATCTGATCGAGCAGGGCCTCGAAATCGCTCAGCGGCATAGCGGCATGGGCGGTGTCGATGGTGGCCAGATCGAACGGCACTTCCGGGATGTGGCCGGTTTGGACGTTGCTTTGGACCCGTGTTTGGTTTTGATCGGACCGATCCGCACGGATACTGGCCATCTCGGCTTCGGCGCGTTTGAACGCTTCCACCTCGGCCTGCTCCATATCCTTTTCCTGCAACCTGCCAAGGCCCAGTTCATGCGCCTTGATTTTCAACTCGACCTTTTCACGATCCGTCAAATTGCCATCCGCCACTTTGGCGTCCACCAGAGTTTTGAAGGTCGCGGCGCGTTCGCGCATTTTCTCAGAAAAGCCCGAAGCCAGAATACCGGTGGGCAAAGCCACCAGCCCAAGGCCCACCAGTGAAATGATCATGGTGATAAACTGGCCCAAAGGCGTGACCGGATAAATATCCCCATAGCCCACGCTCAACAATGTCACCATGGCCCAATAGGTCGCTTCCGGTATCGATGTGAACTTTTCGGGCTGTGCCTCGTGCTCGACCAGATAGACAATGCTCGCCGAAAAAATCGTCACAACCAGCGTGATGAACAAAGCGGCGCTGAGCGAGGGCATCTGCTCCTCGAACACTTCCGACAGCGTCGACATGGCCGAAGAATAGCGGGTGAATTTCAACAGCCGCAACAGGCGGATCACCCGCAAGAACCGCAGATCGATCTGGATCAGGAAAGTCAGATAGAACGGAAGGATGGCAATCAGATCCACCAGAGCCGAGGCACTGACCATATAGCGCAGTCGCCCGAGGACGGGTTCCTCGTATTCGGGATTTTCGACACAGCAATAGACCCGGAACAGATATTCGACACTGAAAATTCCCACCGTGATCATATCGAAAATATGGAATTCATGGGCCAGCACATCATGCACATCGACAACGCTTTCCAGCATCACCGCGACCACCGACAGGAAAATCACCCCGCCCATGAAAATATCGAACACGGCATGCAACTGGCCCGAATGGACATCCGGATTCATGGTGCTGTAGACATGCTGGCGGAAGGTACGGCCCTTGTTGAGCCCGATGAAATCTTTCCAGATCGGCCCGATAAAGCGCACCAGCTTGGCAAGCCTGAGCAGGCGCACCAGCCGCAGGAAGCGCAGATCGATCAAACCGCCGAAGCTGATAAAGAAGGGCAGGATCACCACCAGATCAAGCAAGGCCATCGGCGTGACGCCATAGCGCAGGGTCGAAAACCGTTTGTTGATCAGCGAGGGCTGTAACCCGCCCGTCAGCAACCGAAGAATATATTCGGCCGTAAAAACCACCAGACTGAATTCATCGAAAATCACCAATTCCCGATGGAAGGTGGTGGCGATGAAATCGATATGCTCCAGCACAATCGACAGCGAGCTGAGCACGATCATCACAATAATAAAATCGGAGATCAGCGAGGCCAGCCTGCTTTTCTGGTGGCCCGGAAACATCAGACTGTAGAGATAAAGCCGCACGGCAAGAATTGGATGACGGCTGAGCGCCTTGTCACTATGTCTGGTCATCACTCACTGGCCCCCGCCACACTCGCACAACCGCCCGTTTGGGCGGAAACATACTTGAATTCGCTTTTTAACGGCTCAAGCCAGATCGCACATTGCGCGAGATCAAACCAGCCGAAACTCTTGTATTTCATTGTTGTTGTGGCGCAAGCGATGGGCAATCGACCGTGCCACCCGCGTCATCACCCGCGCCACAATGGCGGCATTGGTGCCGAAGGCCGCATCGAAAGCCTCGCGGTTCAGACAGATCAATTCGGTTTCGGTCACCGCCTTGACCTCGGCGGAATGGGGCTGTTGTTCGAGAAACGACATTTCACCGAACATATGTCCCGCTCCGAGCGTCGCCAGGTGGACGGGTGTCTGGCCTTGGATCGGCAGGCTCATTTTAACTTCGCCCCGTGCAATCAGCATCAATTCATGCCCTGTGGCACTGGTTGAAAAAATCAGCTCTCCGGCCTGATAGACGCGGCGCACCAGACAGGTTTCAAGCAAAGCCAGCTCCTGTTTGTCCATGCCCTGCACCAGATCAAAACGGGACAAAGACAGGCTGGCTTGCGACAGGGTCGGGCGACCCGACTGCCGCAGAGTCTCGTTTTCCACCCATTCCAGCGCATCGCTGAAATGCTCGAAAATCTTGACCGAGGGATCAGCTGACAGGCCGAGATGATCGACATAACTGCGCAAATCGCGGCCATTGGGCAATTGCGCGGGCAGATGGCTCAACACCAGTATCCCGCCATGCTGGGCCAGCATATGGCTCAAGCGTTCGATGATATGTCCGGCGGTAAAATCGAGCGATTGCACATGCATAAAATCAAGCACCAGAAAACGCGCCTGCTTGGCATCCGGCTTGATCGATAGAAACAGCTGGTTGGTGGTGCCGAAAAACAGGCTTCCCTGCAACTCGTAAATGGCGGTCTGGCGGCCTGCCTGTTCAAGAAAGGCCCGTTCGTCGGGCATGCGTACCCGTTTGGAAAACAATTCGTTGCCATAGGACCGGCGGCGCAAGGTGCTGGAATGGCTCTGCTCCCGCAGGAACATCAGGATCGACAGCGCAACACCCAGCCCGGAGGCCGCAATCAGGCCGATGGTATTGGCCGCGATAGCCACACTGACGATCACCGCAAAATCAACCGCCGTATCGCGCGAGCGCAACAGCTTGACAGACGACCAGTCGATCATATGCAGGCCGATCACCACCAGTATCGCCGCCAGTGCCGAAACGGGAACCCAAGCCACCAGCCCCGACAGCGAAACCACCACCACAAGCGACCAGAACCCCTGAAAGACGCTGGACAATCTGGTGGTTCCGCCGCTGGCCTGATTAACCAGACTGGCCCCCATCGTGCCAGCCCCCGGCACGCCGCCGAACAGGGCGCTGACCAGATTGCCGAGCCCCTGCCCGATCAGCTCGCGGTTCGGATCATGTTGCGATCCGGTGAGTGTATCCAGCACCACGCAGGTTTTCAGCGTATCGATCGACAACAGCACGGACAGGGTCAGCGCCGTCACAATGACCGGTTCGACCGGCAAAGCGGGCATGTCCGCCAAGGCATGCCAGATAGCGGCCATCGCGCCCGCAACATCCGGTCCCGCCGCCTTGATCGGGCCGATCACCAAACCATTGCCCGCAAGTATCCGCAAATCCGGCCAAACGGTCAGAGCCAGAACCCAATAGGCCACAATCCCCGACACCAGCCCCAGAATCACCGAGGGGACGGTTTTGACCATGCGCGGCATCAGCCACATGCCCAGCGCCGTCGCCAGCCCGATCAGCACACTTGGCAACAGCCAATGGGCCGGATCAAGCAGACCGTGCCACAGGCCCATGCCTTTGGGAAAGGCCAGCCATTTGGGCAACTGGCTGAGAATGATCACCATGCCCACGCCGCTCATATAACCGCTGACCACCGGAAACGGCATGTAATTGATCAAGCCGCCCAACCGCAACACGCCGAAAGCGAGCTGGATCACCCCCGACAGCAAGGCCACCAGAAACAGACTGACCAGAATAGCCACCACCGGTTGTCCCTGTGCCATCATCTCGATGGTCATCGCCGACAATACGGCGGCGGCGGGGGCGCAAGGGGCCGAAATCAGCCGTTTGGTCCCGCCGAACAGGCCGGCGACAAGCCCCAGCACCGTCACACCCAACAGACCCGCCATCGCGCCGCGTGCGCCATATTCCCCGCCCAGCGGCGAGAAAATCGTCACACCGAACGCAATCGCCGAGGGCAAGGCCACCAGCATGGCCGAAAACCCGCCCCAGACATCGCCGATCATGGGCGAGGGCTCGGCCTTGGCTTTAGCCTGAGGGTCCGTGGCAGGTTGATGCGTCATCACCGGATGCCGTTTCTATTTGTAATAATCGGGCACGAAATTCTGCAGATTGATCGGCGGCCTGCGGTAATCATCCGGCATGGCTTTGCGCGGTTTCAAGGTAATGGGCTTATAGGGTTCGGCCACATAGGGGATCAGCGACAGCAAGTGCTGGATGCAGTTGAGGCGGGTTTTTTCCTTGTTGTCGGCATTGACCACATACCACGGCGCAAAGGCCGTATCGGTCATCTGGAACATCCGGTCCTTGGCCTTGGAATAGTCCACCCACAGATCGCGCGAGACGATATCCATCGGACTGAGCTTCCATTGTTTCAAAGGATCGAGCGCGCGGGCCTGAAAGCGTTCTTCCTGGACCTGATCGCTGACCGAAAACCAGAATTTGATCAGGATGATCCCCGAACTGACCAGCAATTTCTCGAATTCCGGCGCATCATGCAAAAAGGCCTGATATTCCGCCTCTGTGCAAAAGCCCATCACATGTTCGACACCGGCCCGATTGTACCAGGAGCGGTCGAACAGCACCATTTCACCGCCCGCGGGCAAATGCGCGACATAGCGCTGGAAATACCACTGGGATTTTTCTCTCTCGGACGGCGTGCCCAAGGCCGCCACTTTGCAAATACGCGGATTGAGGGCCTCGGTAATCCGTTTGATCGCCCCCCCTTTGCCAGCGGCATCGCGTCCTTCGAAAATCACCACCACGCGGGCTTTGGTGGACACGATCCAGTCCTGCAACTCGACCAGCCGCAATTGCAGTTTTTTCAGCTCTTTGTCGTAATGTTCGGGCAGGATCGCCGTTTGCGGACGGGCATGGAATTCCTCGATGCTCATCTGCCCGACAGGCTCGACATCGACATGATGGTGGCCATGGTGATGCTCGTGCTTTTTGGAATCTTCCTTTTTCGAGTCCGGCTTTTTTGACATGGCAACACCCCTACGCAACACAAACCCCATGCTATGGCACATCCCGAGCCGTCTCAATAACCCCTTATGATAAGATCAAACCCGTAAATGCTTGACGCATCATCACCGAGGCCGCACAAGACAGCATCATCATTGTACCAAGCCAAAGCAGGACAGCGTGGATCAAGGCCCGTCACATTTTGTTATCGAGGATGCGCTTGCAGGCCAAAGGCTCGATCGGGCTCTGGCTTTGCTGATGCCCGAATTATCGCGCACCCGCCTGAAAGCACTGATGCTGGAAGGGGTGGTCACCCTGAATGGGCAACCGGCCACCAATCCAAAGCACAAAACCGTCACCGGTGATGCCATCTCCATCCAACTGCCGCCGCCGGTAGCGGCCGAGCCGCTGGCCGAGGCCATTCCGCTGTCTGTCGTGTTCGAGGACGAGCATCTGCTGGTGTTGGACAAGCCCGCCGGTCTGGTGGTGCATCCGGCTTCGGGCCATGACACCGGCACGCTGGTCAATGCTTTGCTGGCCCATTGCGGTGACAGCCTGTCGGGCATAGGCGGGGTCAAGCGCCCCGGCATTGTCCATCGGCTCGACAAGGACACCACCGGCCTTTTGGTGGTCGCCAAGCATGACCGCGCCCATAAGGGGCTGGCCGCGCAATTTGCCGATCATGGCCGCACCGGCCCGCTGGAGCGCGCCTATCAGGCGATTGTCTGGGGTATTCCGATGCGCCATCAGGGCACTGTCGATGCGCCTTTGGGCCGCTCCAACAAATTCCGCGACCGCATGGCCGTGGTCCCGCATGACCGCGAGGATGCCCGCGAGGCCATCACCCATTACACGGTCGATGCCGTCTTTAAAGATGCCAGCGGCGAACCCATCGCCTCCTTGCTGACCTGCAGGCTCGAGACAGGACGCACCCACCAGATCCGCGTCCACATGGCCCATATCGGCCATCCGCTGGTCGGCGATCCCACTTATGCCAGCGGCTTCAGAACCAAAACCAGCAAATTGTCGGATGAAGCCCGTCAGGTGGTCGATGCCTTCCCGCGTCAGGCCCTCCATGCCGCAGTCCTCGGCTTCGAGCATCCGGTGACGCGCGAGGACATCCATTTCGAAAGCCCGTTGCCCGATGATCTGGTGCATCTGATCGAGGCTCTGGAAGGAAAAATCGCCTGACTTGCAGATCTGCAACGCGATTTTTGCAAAAACCGATCCAAATTCGACACAAGATCGTGTATAAGACACGGTGATGCTTCCGTCATGTTTTGGCCATGGTTACGGGAAAAGATGACAGCATCATGGGGTTTGCCTTCGGGGAACCTGAACGATTGTGCGTAAAACACCAATCAACCGATCTGCCGCAAAGGGGATCGATACGGAGAGCGAAAATGGCATCTGCCAAAATGAATCTGACCATCGCGGATGGCGGCCTGTCCCGCTATCTTGACGAGATCCGCCGGTTTCCGATGTTGCGGCCGGAGCAGGAATTCATGCTTGCCAAACAATGGCGCGAGCATGGCGACCGCAATGCGGCCGAACAATTGGTCACCTCGCATTTGCGACTGGTTGCCAAGATCGCCATGGGCTATCGCGGCTACGGCCTGCCGATCGGCGAAGTGATTTCCGAGGGCAATGTCGGCCTGATGCAGGCGGTCAAACGGTTCGAGCCGGATAAAGGCTTCCGTCTGGCCACCTATGCGATGTGGTGGATCCGCGCCTCGATTCAGGAATATATCCTGCGCTCGTGGTCGCTGGTCAAAATGGGCACGACTGCCAGCCAGAAAAAGCTGTTTTTCAACCTGCGCAAGGCCAAAAGCCAGATTTCCGCGCTGGAAGAGGGCGATCTGAAGCCCGACCACCTCTCCTCCATCGCCACCAAGCTCGGTGTCAGCGAGCAGGATGTGGTGGATATGAACCGCCGTCTGGGCGGCGATGCCTCTCTCAACGCGCCCTTGCGGATCGACGGCGAGGGCGAGGGCGAATGGCAGGACTGGCTGGTCGACGAGCGCGACAATCAGGAGCATATTCTGGTCGAGTCCGAGGAGGCCAGCAACCGCCATGCCGCATTATATGATGCGATGGCCGTGCTGAACCCGCGCGAACGCCGGATTTTCGAAGCCCGCCGCCTGCTCGATACGCCCGAGACGCTGGAAGCGCTGTCGGAAGAGTTCAACATCTCGCGCGAACGCGTCCGCCAGATCGAGGTGCGCGCTTTTGAAAAAGTGCAGGAAGCTGTCCGCAGTCTGATGATCCAGCGCGAAGCCCCGGCAAGACCCCTGCTGGCGGCGCATTGAGGGATTGGTTGTCTCGAGTCAATGCGTGCATGACAGACGTGGATGACCGCCACAAGGGCGGTCATGACACCGGTGGGGTGACGCGCACAATTCCCTTTAAGCTGTCATGGCCGGGCCTGTCCCGGCCATCCACGACTTGCCTTCAACAGCGCAAGAAAGACGTGGATGACCACCACAAGGGCGGTCATGACACGGGAGAAGCATGGGGCATAAATCCATCTGAAACTATCATGGCCGGGCCTGTCCCGGCCATCCACGACTTGCCTTCAACGGTGCAAAAAAGACATGGATGACCGCCACAAGAGCGGTCATGACACGGGAGAAGCATGGGGCATAAATCCATCTGAAACTGTCATGGCCGGGCCTGTCCCGGCAATCCCCGACTTGCCTTCAACAGCGCAAGACAGACGTGGATGACCGCCACAAGGGCGGTCATGACAGCGGTGGGGTGACGCGTATAATTTCCATAAAATTGTCATGGCCGGGCCTGTCCCGGCCATCCACGACTTGCCTGCCAAAACGATTAAAAACAAAGCCCTGCCAAAGGCCCAAAATCACTTCCAAGCCTGAAACGCATCCAGCAATACCCGGTCGCCAACCAGTCCTTTTTCGACCATCATCACGGCGCGGCGGCCGTTGGCGAAGCGCATCGGGACCACAATCCAGTTGCGGTTGCGCAATAAATCGCGGTTCTGCTCGATCCGGTCGGGCAGATTGGTCAGGCCGACCAGAAACACGTTTTCAGTGACAGGCACCGGCAAGCCGAACAGGCTAGTGCCGCGTACGCCTTCCTCGGCCCGCATTTCGGGTGTGGCGATGTCGCGCACGCGACCATTCGGGCTGTTGTCCGGGGTGGTAAAATTCAGCTCGATCAGATGCGAGGCCGGGAAGCCGATATCGCGGTTGCGCTTGATCACCATGGTCACCGCGGTCAAACTGCCGGACAGGTCCTTGATATCAGCCTTGATGGCCACATCGCCCGCCCCCGTCTGGTCGCGGATCGTGTCGAGGGCCCATGTGACCCGGCCCTTGACCGGCAAAGGTTCGGGCTGGCCCTCGACCCCTTCCTCGAACAACATCACGCGCTGGCCAGCCGCCGCCACAGCCGCTCCGCCCGCAACGGGATCGGCCACCCCTGATGATACCACGACAGCCTCGCTGGGCAGACGGTCGGTGATTTTGCGGCTTAAATCGGTTCGGGTGGCTGTTGCGCTCTGCTCGAAATCCGCCGGACGATCCCGCAACACCCATGCCGTACCCGCCACGGCCGCAATCACGCTCACAAAGGCCAGCCCCATCACCAGACCACGGAACAACCCGCGATCCCGCTTGCGCCGTTGCGCCAGACGCGGCCGGCCGTCATCGAGCAATTCGATCTCACTGGCGGGGGCCGGTTTGGGGGGCGACAGAAACGGCAGTTCGGCCTGACCGTCATCCTGTGACGTGCGCTCATCCGCCTCCGAAATCGCAATCCGTCCGGTTACGCCCTCTAGCGGCGAGGCAACGGATGAGACGTGATCGGCAAGCGGGACATCGCCAGCGGGTCCGCTCCCGTCATCGGGTGGGACAACCGGATCGGCAACGGGCAAAACCGGCCCGACAAACTCCTCATCAATCAGGGAGAGCGGGACAACAGGGCGGGCAGGATCCTGCACAGCCGGCATGCGGATATCGGCGGGCTGTTCGGCAAACAGACTGGCCTGCCCCTCATCGGCAGAAGGCGGCAGTTCGGTCCCTGTCGCAGAATGAGGTTCGCCACCCACGGATTGCGGCTTTTTTTGCCATAGCCCTTGGGCTTTGCCCAACAAAGCCCCCAAAGGCCCGCGCGGTTGCGGGCTTGCCGTCTGCAAAGGTTCAGCATCAGAGAGCGGGACCGCCGGATCAACGGCTTCGCTTGGCCGTTCGGCCTCGGTGTACGGATCACTTTCGGCTTGGTGTTCGGGTCCGGCTTCGTCATCCTGATCAGCCTCGATCAGGGGAGCCGCGAGAGCGACCTCCGGCGAGGGCACGGCCGCAATTTCTACGCTCTCAGAATCAGAGGCCTGCGGATCAGGTGGCAAAACCGTCTCCGGCACCGGTTCGGTTCCGGCTTCTCCGGCAAGCGGCGGCAGGGCCGTGTTGCGGTCAACCACTTGCGGAACCATCGGCGCGGATGGGTGCGGGATCGAGCGTGTGAGAGGTTCGGGAACCCGGTCGACCGTCACGCGGGGCGTGGCATGCGACGGTTGGCTCGTGCCGGACAGGTCGGGATCATCCGCTTGCGCCGAAGCGGTTGGCTCGATATCGCGTGTCAGCAGGTCTTGGGTCGTGGCAGCCCGTGCGGCGGCGGCTTTGGCCAGCAGAGCACTCAACCGCGCCGAAATATGCTTGCGGGTCTCGTTTTCACCCGGCAATGGCTGGGGCTTGATCGCCTCCAGCGATTTCATCTCGTGTTCGAGGCGCATGACTGCGGCTTCAAACAGGCTCAATTCGCGCTTGATGGCCTCGCTGTCCATCGGCGGTTCGATGGCCGAAAGCTGGTCAGCCACCACGCCACGCGCCCGTTCATAGACGATTTGCCGTTGCTCAGGCGTACTGTTGCCAAGGCTGGCAATGGTCCGTGAGAGCAGCGGGAAATAATCAGCCATGCCTTGCTTTCGCTGTCATACTGTTATCGGTGCCGTAGTGACCCCTGATGATGCGGCAACAGGATGCCACCGCAACACGCACAGGATACAGCCGGAGGCTCAGGCTTCAAACGGATTTTGCACCAGAATCGTATCATCGCGTTCGGGGCTTGTTGACAGCACAGCCACGGGTGCGCCGATCAATTCCTCGATCCGACGCACATATTTGATGGCTTGGGCGGGCAAATCAACCCATGACCGCGCCCCGGCGGTGGTGCCTTCCCAACCGTCGATGGTTTCATAGATCGGCTCGACCCGCGCCTGAGCGTCCTGACTGGCTGGCAGATGGTCGATTTCCACCCCGTCGAGACGGTAGCGCACGCAAATCTTGATTTCCTTGAAGGTGTCGAGAATATCGAGCTTGGTCAGGGCAATGCCGTGGATCCCCGATGTCCGCACGGTCTGGCGCACCAGCACCGCGTCAAACCAGCCGCAACGGCGCTTGCGGCCCGTCACGGTCCCGAATTCGCGGCCACGCTCGCCGATCTTTTCCCCGATCTCGTTATCGAGCTCGGTCGGGAACGGTCCACCACCGACGCGGGTCGTATAGGCCTTGGCAATCCCCAGTACATAGCCGACCTGTGACGGCCCCATGCCCGAACCGGTTGCCGCCTGCCCTGCCACCGTGTTGGAGGAGGTCACATAGGGATAGGTGCCGTGATCGATATCGAGCAAAGCGCCTTGCGCCCCTTCAAACAGGATGCGCTTGCCGGCACGGCGTTCCTCGTCCAGCAGTTTCCAGACGGTATCCATATAAGGCAGAACACGATCGGCCACGCTGGAGAGCTCTTCGACCAGATCGGCTGTCTTGAATTCGGCAAGACCGAAACCGCGACGCAAGGCGTTATGGTGCATCAGCAGATTATCGATTTTGGCGGGAAGCGCCTTCAGATCGGCCAGATCCATGAAACGGATGGCCCGACGGCCGACTTTATCCTCGTAAGCCGGACCGATCCCGCGCTTGGTGGTGCCGATTGCGCTCGACGCGCCGCTTTCGCGCAAGGCATCCAGCTCGCGATGCACAGACAGGATCAGCGCGGCATTGTCGGCGACACGCAAATTGGCGCGGGAGATTTTGACACCCTGCCCCTGCAAACGGTCGATCTCGGCCACCAGAGCATGCGGATCCAGCACCACGCCATTGCCGATCACGCCCATCTTGCCCTCGCGCACCACACCCGAAGGCAGAAGCGAGAGTTTATAGACGGCCCCGTCAATGACCAATGTATGCCCGGCATTATGCCCGCCCTGGAAACGAACAACCGTATCGGCCTGTTCAGACAACCAGTCGACGATTTTGCCTTTGCCTTCGTCGCCCCATTGGGCGCCGACAACGACAACATTGCCCAT
>CANGOE010000038.1 GCA_947455455.1 Hyphomicrobiales bacterium | reverse complement strand
TGCACGCCGATTGTGGTCAGCGCATCGCGGACCTCCTCGAGCTTGAACGGCTTGATGATCGCCATAACGATTTTCATGGAGCCTGTTCCTCGGTTTATTCTCAACGGAAGCGACGTGCTTCTGTTGTTCCGAGTCTTGTCTAATCAAGGCTCATGCCAAGCCAAAAAACTCAATAAAATCAATGGAAAAACCCACGCGACCCCAGAGAGGTGATCAAAACCGCGCCAGTGTGATTAAAAATGATGCAGTCAATGCAGTTTATCGGTCATGCGGTTTCCGGTGCTCATTCGGGACGTTCGCGGATGAGTCCTTCCTGGGCCACCGAGGCGACCAAACGCCCGTCTTGCGTAAAAATCGAGCCGCGCGCAAAGCCGCGATGGCCACCGGTAAAGGGTGTGTCCTGCGAATAGAGCAACCATTCATCGGCGCGGAACGGTTCATGCAACCACAAGGCATGATCGAGGCTGGCGGCCTGAATGGTTTTTTCAAACACGGTCCGCCCGTGCGGCACCAGTGTCGAATCCAGCAAGGTCATATCCGAGGCATAGGCCAGCACGCATTGATGGATGGCAGGATCATCCGGCAAAGGCGCTGTTGCCCTGATCCAGACATTGAAGCGCGGTTCCATCGGCTTGCGTGACAGATAGCGTTCGAATTCGACCGGACGCAGTTCGATCGGCCGTTCCCGCTCGAAATATTGCCGGACCGGATCGGGCATGCGCGGCAATACGCGGTCCTTGATATCCTGCTCGTTCGGCAATTGGTCCGGATGCGGCACATCCGGCATGGAGATGCGGTGCGACAGGCCAGTTTCCGACACCTGGAAAGAGGCCAGCAACATGAAAATCACCCGGCCATGCTGGATGGCCTTGACACTGCGGGTGGTAAAACTGCGCCCGTCCCTGATCCGCTCGACCTCGTAGATGATGGGGATTTTGGGATCACCGGGCAGAACGAAATAGCCGTGCAGGGAATGGGGTGCGCGGCCTTCGACCGTGCGGCAGGCCGCCACCAGCGCCTGTCCGATCACCTGCCCGCCAAACACCCGTTGCCAGCCGACCTGCGGGCTCCGGCCCCGATAGAGATTGGTTTCAAGCTGTTCGAGATCGAGAATGGACAGCAGTTCATCAACGGCTTTGGTCATCATATCCCCGGGAGTTGATGCCCGAAAGGCGAGCGGGCTTCGGCAGATTCGGACAATCCTAGCAATTTCGGGAGAATTTGTCTTTGCTCACAACTGTTTTGGTATTCGTACCCAAGCAATGATAAAAGACAGTGTGATAGTCGACGAATCCTTCGTTCACCGGAACGGCTTTATATCGGAAACCCCTGCCATGCCTCATTCCCCTTCACCGCACCCATCGGGTTTTGATGCCGTGATTGTTGGCGCGGGTCTGGCGGGTTTGACCATGGCGGTGGCGCTCAAACAAGCCCATGCCGGTCATCTGAAAGTGGCATTGGTTGATGCGCGGCTCGGCCAAGCCTTCAAGCCCAGCGGACGCGCTTACGCCTTGGCGGCTGGCGTGTGCCAGATGCTCGATGCTCTGGACATCTGGCCCGATCTGGCCGGACATGTCCAGCCGATTACCAAAATGGTGATCACCGATAGCCGTCTGAACGAGCCTGTCAGACCGATTTTTCTGACCTTCGATACACCCGATACCACCGCCGGTGTGACAGAGGGCTCCTATGCCACCATGGTGGAACAAGATGCCCTGTGGCAGGCGCTGGAGCGCAAGGCGCGGGCTGTGGGTGTTATGATGCTGTCGGCGGAGGTGGTTGATCACCAATCCCATCCCCATCAGGTGGCGGTGACGCTGGATGATGGAACCCTGTTACAGGCCAAAATACTGATTGCCTGCGACGGCGCGCAATCCCCGATCCGCAAGCGCGCGGGTATTGCCATGATTGCGCGTGATTATGACCAGTCCGGCATTGTCACGACTGTCCGGCACGAGCGCCCGCATGATGGGGTTGCCGAGGAGCATTTTCTGCCGTCCGGTCCCTTTGCGACCTTGCCGCTGACCGGAAACCGCAGTTCGATTGTCTGGACCGAGCGGACGGGCCGCGTCAAAACCTATCTGTCGATGTCGAATGAGGAATTGGTCGAGGAAATCGAACAGCGCTTCGGTCTCAAACGCGGGCGGCTGACCATGCTGGACCGTCCGAAAGCCTTTCCGTTGCGGATCGGCATGGCGCGCCGTTTCATCGGGCCGCGTCTGGCGCTGGTCGGCGATGCCGCGCATCTGATCCATCCGATTGCCGGACAGGGTCTCAATCTGGGTCTGCGCGATGTGGCCGCTTTGGCGGAATTGATCAGCGATGCCGTCGGACTCGGTCTGGATTGCGGGTCTGCCACTGTTCTGGAAGATTACGAACAGGCCCGCCGTTTCGATACCGTCCTGATGGCCGGACTGACCGACGCCCTCAACCGCCTGTTCTCGAACGATATCACGCCGCTCCGCCTGTTGCGCAATCTGGGTCTGGGACTGGTGGACCGGATGCCGCGCCTCAAGAGCCGGTTGATCCGCGAAGCCTCGGCGGTCAACCAGCAGATGCCGAAATTGTTGCGCGGGGAGCCGCTCGACGGCAAGGTTTAACCACGCAGAGCGGTCGCCAGCTTTTTCAGCAATTTGTCCTCGAGCCCCAATTGATGCAGATGGTCATGGGTGGCAATCACATAATCGGGATTGGCCCCTGATTGGCCGACACCGGCGCGGATCAGTTCCAGCAGGCGCGGTTCCGCGAGTTTTCCGGCATATTGGATATGATTGCGGTCGATCGTATAGGCCACGGCCTGTATTTTGCGGCCGTCTTTCAGGCGTACCGGATGATGGCTTTCGACATAGACCATGGTTGCCTGCTCGCGGGCGCGCAAATAATCCATCACTTTGTCGTGATCGTGACCCGCCACACGAAAGGCCATGCCATGGCAGGAGCCGCCATAATCGAGCCCCAAAACCAGACCGGGCCGCTCGGGCGTCCCGCGATGGACATGCGAATAGACACAGAGCGAGCGGTGATAGCCGTAAAGCGTGGCGACCTGTTGTTCGATGAAATCGAAGCCGGGCCGCCACATCAGCGAGCCATAGCCGAAAATCCATAAATCCTGATCGGTCGTTTGCATTATTTGTCCACGCTCGAGTGCAAATCACTGTCTGAAACTGTTATAGAAACCTTCTTGCGAACAGACAAAGGAAACTCCGCAGATGTCAGATTTACCGCCACTTGATTCTGTCCCTGTCAAAAAGAGTTTCCACATGCGATTGGTTGTCATTCCTCTGGCTCTGGTGGGTGTGCTGGCGGCAGGCTGGTCAGCATTCTGGTATCAGCAGGTCAGCAAATTCGAGGCCCGACTGGATGAACTGATCGCGCGCGAGGCAACGCTCGGCAAGCAATGGACCTGTGCGGACCGCAAGATCGGCGGTTATCCGTTCCGGGTGGAAGTGACTTGCGGTTCGACCTCGCTGGTTCTCAAAGATATGAAGTTAACCTTGGGCATCGGGGCCGTTCGCGCCGTCGCGCAGGCCTATGACCCTGCATTGATGATCATCGAAGCCGATGGCCCGATGCTGATCACCAATGAAGCGGGCGAGACATGGACAACCAAATGGGATGTGGCACGCAGTTCCGTGCGGCTTGATTTGAAAAATCTCAAGGATCTGCCGGAGCGCTCCTCGCTGGAAATGAAGGCCATTTCCATTTTCGCCCCCAACAATCCCCGAGTCTCGACCACCATCGAAGCCATCGATATGCAGGCCCGCCGCAATCCCGAAAAATTTGCGACCGAACGCGCCTTTGATCTGGCTTTCACGGTTACCAATCTGGTGGATTTCCTGCTGAACGAGCTCAGCAAGACCAATGATCCCCTGTCGCTGTCCTATGACCTGACGATCACCCGTAATCCGGAACCGTCCAATAAACCCGTCACCGAACAGCTGGAATTATGGCGCAGTCAGGGTGGTTTGCTGACCTTGCGTCAGTTGATGGTCAATCGCGGCACATTCAATCTGGTCATGAACGGCGAATTGGGGCTTGATCAACAGCACCGGCCCGATTTCCGGTTCGACACCAAGGTCAAAGGGCTGGATGAATTGCTGAAGGTGGCCGGACAAAAGCCGGATATTCTCAATCTGCTTGGCGGCAAGCGGGCGGCATCGGGTGAAATGAATTTCAACCTGCGCACCTTGTCGGGCCAGGCCTTTATCGGCCCGTTGCCCTTGGGCAAAATGCCGCCGCTTTATTGATTTTGCTCGGGGGCGCGGCGGCCGAAATCGGGCGCCGCCGTTTCCTGACCCAGATCGATAATGCCGCGCCGGATCGCCCGCGTGCGGGTGAAGGTATCGAACAACGTATCGCCGTCGCCCCAGCGGATCGCCCGTTGCAACAGGGCCAGATCCTCGGTGAAGCGGCCGAGCATTTCCAGCACCGCCTCGCGATTGTTCAAAAACACATCGCGCCACATGGTCGGATCGGAGGCGGCAATGCGGGTGAAATCCCGAAAACCGCCCGCCGAGAATTTGATCACTTCCGATTGCGTCACCGTTTCGAGATCGGCGGCGGTACCGACGATGTTATAGGCGATCAGATGCGGCAAATGGCTGGTGACAGCCAGCACCAGATCATGATGCTGGGGTGACATCAGCTCGACATTGGCTCCCAAGGCTTCCCAGAACAGGCTGAGCCGGTTGACGGCCTCGCTATCTGCATCCTCTGGCGGGGTCAGGATGCACCAGCGGTTTTTGAACAGGCTCGAAAATCCGGCATCGGGTCCGGAATATTCGGTTCCAGCGACCGGATGGGCCGGAATGAAATGCACATGAGCGGGCAGATGCGGCGAGACCGCCTGTACCACCGCCGCTTTGACCGAGCCGACATCCGACAGGATCGCCCCTTGGCCAAGATGGGGGCCGATCAGTTCGGCAACCGCACCACAAGCACCGACCGGCACGCACAAGATCACCAGATCGGCCTTGGCAATGCCAGCGACCGGATCTGTGGTTGCAATATCGGCCAGACCGAGGGCTTCGACCCGCTCGATGACCGCAGGATCACGATCAATCGCGGTGATGCTGTGGGCAATCCCCTTGCGGCGGATGCCGCGGGCCAGCGATGAGCCGATCAGGCCGAGACCGACCAGCGCGACATGGTGGAACAAAGGGGTGGCCAGTGGCGTTCCGAGCTGATCAGGCACGAGACATGAATTCCTTGAGTGAGGCAATGAAATGTAGGTTGGCTTCTTCCGTACCGATGGTCAGACGCAGGCAATCGCCCAAGCCATAGGCCCCGACAGCACGCAGGATCAACCCGCGTTCGGACAGAAACGCATCGGCTTCGGCGGCCGTATGGCCCTTGGTTTTGGGGAAATGGATCAGCAGGAAATTGCCGACACTCGGGGTAACCTTGAGGCCGAGCGCCTCGATTTCTGTGGTCAGCAAAGGCAGCCAGTGGTCATTGTGATCCATCGCTTTGGCCAGATGTGCATCATCATGCAGGGCGGCAATGCCTGCGGCCAGTGCCGCGCCATTGACGTTGAATGGACCCCTGATCCGGTTCAGGGCATCGGCCACCGCCGCAGGCGCATAGCACCAGCCCAGACGGAGCAAGGCCAGACCATAGATTTTCGAGAAGGTGCGGGTCATCACCACATTCTCGCTGGTCGACACCAGTTCGATGCCGGCGGCATAGTCATTGCGGCGGACATATTCGGCATAGGCGGCATCCAGCACCAGCAAGACATGTTTGGGCAGGCCCGCATGCAACCGCTTGACCTCGTCGAAGGACAGATAGGTGCCGGTCGGGTTGTTGGGATTGGCCAGAAACACGATTTTGGTCTTGTCTGTTACCTTTGCCAGAATGGCATCGACATCGGCGGTAAAATCGGTTTCGCTGGCCACCACAGGCACGCCACCGGCGGCCAGCAGGGCTATTTTATAGACGAGAAAACCATGGGTGGTGAAAATGCCCTCGTCGCCGGGACCGACATAGGCCGAAGTCAGCAAAGACAGGATTTCATCCGAACCCGATCCGCAAATGATCCGGCTCGGATCAAGCCCGTATTTCTGGGCAATGGTGTCACGCAGGGCCGTCGAGCCGCCATCGGGATAAAGCTCGAGATGGTCGGCGGCGTTTTTATAGGCGGCAATGGCTTCAGGCGATGCACCCAGCGGGGTCTCGTTGGAGGAGAGCTTGTAGAGCTTGCCCGATGTTTTCGAGCCACTTTTTCCCGGAACATAGGGATCGATGCTCATGACACCGGCGCGGGGTTGGGGACGATCAGGCAAAGCACTCATCAGATGATTCCGTATGGTTGGGATCGAGACAATCTGGCTATCAATCTTGCGGCAATTTGAAGCGGGCGGCGTGACTGCCGATTTCGGTCCAGTCGAACCGTCCGACACCCAGACCCGCCATAGCACCGGTCAGCGTTTCGGTCGAGACCGAACCGGGGGCGGCGACCAGCAAAGTCAGGCCGTTTTCATCGCCCGCCGAGGCTTCGATATGGGCATCATGCTGTTCAAGCGCCTTGCCCAACCCCTCGCGCCAGCGTTCGATCCCGAGCGCGTAGAGCACGACTTCGCGCACGGTGGCATCGGCAATCGGTTTGGAGACGACATAGATCGGCGTGCCGGCCGGATGGTCGGGCCGCTCGACAAAAGGCAGGCGGGCGATAATTTTGGGGCTGTTGGGGCCAGACAGCGGGATCCACCACGAGCCGCCGGAGCGGCCCGGATCAGCCGGAAAAATTCCCAGATCACCGGCAGATGCCGCGACCGCATCAATCACTTCCTGGGCATTGCGATGGGTGCGATAGGGCACGGTGAAACCGAAATGGAAGCGGGCGGTGTCACGCATCCGCTCGTCACCGATCGAACAATCGGCATGGACCGTATAGGGAGCCTGCACATAGGTGAAGGTCGAGACAATCACCCGCCAGATGCTTTCGACCGTATCGAACGGCAACAGGCCGTGATGGCGTTCGGCCAGACGGCGCATCTGGTCGGCTTCGCGGCCCGGACGGAAGGCCGAGCCGGAGGCCTGGGTCTTTTTCACACCGATCAGTGTTTCGATGATCTCGCTGCGCTCCATCAGCAGACGGTGCATGGTCTCGTCGATGCGGTCGATCTCGCGCCGCAAATCGGCGAGCGTTGGCTGAGCGGTCGATGGCGGCTCTTGAGGTGTGCGATCTGGCATGGTCACTCATCATCGATTGGGCTGCGTGAAATCCATCTTTGTCATAGACGCAGGCAGGAGGAAACGAAAAAGGCTGGCAAATGGAGGGCAAAGGTCATTTTTCAGTACCCGCCATACAAAACCATATCCGCATCCGAAACAACTCCGGATGAAAGACCTCTTGCGAGACGGGCCACAAAACGATAGTGAGAAATCGTTCGGAAAGACGAACGGTTGAACCTGAGAGCGGAACGATGCCGCGGTCCAAAACCCCACCAGCCGTCTCGCAAAACGAGGCGGATCATCCGACCAGTCCGATACAGCATTTTGCTGTCGAGGAAAGCCTGTTGCTGGATTCTGGTGCCTCGCTTGGTCCCTGGCAGATTGCCTATCAAACCTATGGCACGCTCAATGCCGACAAAAGCAACGCGATCCTGATCTGCCACGCTTTGACCGGTGACCAGCATGTGGCCAATGCCAATCCTGTCACCGGCAAGTCCGGTTGGTGGACCAGCATGGTCGGCCCCGGAAAATCCTTCGATACCGACCGTTTTTTCATCATCTGCGCCAATGTGCTGGGTGGTTGCATGGGCACATCGGGTCCGGCCAATCATGATCCGCTGACCGGCAAAGCCTATGCCGTCGATTTTCCTGTTGTGACCATCCGCGATATTGTGCGGGCGCAGGCGCGCTTGGTCGATCGTTTGGGGATCGACACTTTGTTTTGTGTGGCGGGCGGCTCGATGGGCGGCATGCAGGTGTTGCAATGGGCGGCGACATTTCCCGAACGGGTCTTTGCCGCCATGCCTCTGGCCACCGGCGCCAAACATTCGGCCCAGAACATCGCTTTCCACGAGGTTGGCCGGCAAGCCGTGATGGCCGACCCCGATTGGCGGGCCGGGCGCTATCTGGCGGAAGGCACACGGCCTGAAAAGGGTCTGGCTGTCGCACGTATGGCCGCCCATATCACTTATCTGTCGGAACCTGTCCTGCATCGCAAATTCGGGCGCAAATTGCAGGACCGTACCGCGCCGACCTTTTCCTTCGATGCCGATTTCGAGATCGAGAGCTATCTGCGCTATCAGGGCCGCAGTTTCGTCGAGCGCTTCGATGCCAATTCCTATCTCTATCTGACCCGCGCCATGGATTATTTCGATTTGGCGGATGATTACGGCGGCTCGCTGGCGGCGGCTTTCAAGGGCACCAAAACCCGTTTTTGCGTGGCCTCGTTTACCTCGGACTGGCTGTTTCCGACCAGCGATTCCCGCGCGATCGTCCATGCGCTCAATGCCGCCGGGGCCTCTGTGTCCTTTGTCGAAATCGAAACCGACAAGGGGCATGATGCTTTTTTGCTTGATGAGCCGGTGTTGTTTGCCACCAGTCGCGGCTTTATCGATGCCGCCGCCCGTGCGCGCGGCTTGAAGGCGCTTGACCCGAAGGAGCTTGACCGATGAGCGAGCCCCTCAACCAGACTGCCGCCGCCGCCCGCGTCGATCTGCTGTTGGTGGCCGAGATGATCGAGCGCGGTGCGCGTGTGCTCGATGTCGGTTGCGGTGACGGCACCTTGCTGGATCTTCTGATCAAGACACGCAATGTCGATGGACGCGGTATCGAATTGTCGCAGGCGGGGGTCAATGGCTGTGTGACCAAGGGCCTGTCGGTGGTGCAGGGGGATGCCGATACCGATCTGGCGGATTATCCCGATGACGGCTTCGATTATGTCATTCTGTCACAGACCTTGCAGGCGACCCGCCGGCCACGCGAGGTGATCGAACATTTGTTGCGGATCGGCCGCAGGGCGATTGTGTCGTTCCCGAATTTCGGCCATTGGCGCATCCGCTCGCAAATCGCTTTTCAGGGCCGCATGCCTGTCACCAAAAATCTGTCTTATGCCTGGTATGACACGCCCAATATCCATTTTTGCACGATAGCCGATTTTGTCGCCCTGACCGACGAGATGGATGCGACGATTGAAAAAGCGGTGGCGCTGGACCGCAACGGCCAGCCGATGCGGATGACCCTGCCTTGGGCGGTATGGAACCTGTTCGGCGAACAGGCGGTCTTTATGCTCAAACGCGGTTTGTGATAGGCTGGTCGACAGACTGTTTAATAACCGACAGAGGCTTGACCATGTTCAAACGTGCAGTGGAAACAATCCTGTTTGCTTCCCGTTGGCTGTTGGTGCCGTTTTATCTGGCTTTGACAGCCAGCCTGCTGTTTTTGCTGTTCAAAGGCGGGCAGGAGGTGGCCCATTATGTTGTGGCCTTGCCGGAGATGACCGAAACCGATGTAATTCTGGCGGTCTTGTCGCTGATCGATCTGACCTTTACCGGCTCTTTGGTGGTGATCGTGATTTTTTCCGGTTACGAGAATTTTGTGGCTCCGATCAAATCGGGTGATTCGGTGGATTGGCCGGAATGGATGAGCCAAATCGATTTTACCGGCCTGAAACTGAAACTGCTCTCGTCGATTGTCGTGTTGTCCGGCATCCAGCTTTTGAAAGCCATGCTGAATTTGCGGGCGCTGAGCGATCGCGAGCTGATCTGGTATGTGGTTGTGCATACGGTTTTTGTGGTGTCGGGCCTGTTGCTGGCCTGGACCGACAAATTGTCGGGCGAAACCAAATCGAGCCATTGACGCACCAAAAAAATGCCCGTCGAGACGGGCATTGGGTGATCAGTCTTCCATTTTCAAGGCGGCGATAAAGGCCTCTTGCGGGATTTCGACGCGACCGAATTGCCGCATCCGCTTCTTGCCCTCTTTCTGCTTGTCCAACAGCTTGCGCTTGCGGCTGATATCGCCGCCATAGCATTTGGCGGTCACATCCTTGCGCAAGGCGCTGATGGTTTCGCGGGCAATGATCTTGCCGCCCAAGGCCGCCTGGATCGGGATCTGGAACAGATGTTGCGGGATCAGCTCCTTGAGCTTCTCGCACATCGCCCGGCCACGATATTCGGCACGGGTCCGGTGCACCAGCATCGAGAGCGCATCGACCGGTTCGGCATTGACCAGCAGTGACATTTTCACCAGATCGCCTTCGCGGTAATCGGTGATGTTGTAATCGAAACTGGCATAGCCCTTGGAGATCGATTTCAACCGGTCATAGAAATCGAACACGACCTCGTTGAGCGGCAGATCGTACACCACCATGGCGCGCTTGCCGACGTAATTCAGGTCGATCTGCGAGCCGCGCCGGTCCTGACAGAGCTTCAGGACCGAGCCGAGATATTCATCCGGTGTCAGAATGGTCGCGCGGATCCACGGTTCCTGCACCGCTTCGATCTTCATCACATCCGGCATATCGGCAGGATTGTGCAATTCGATTTCGGTGCCGTCACGCATTTTCAGCTTGTAGATCACCGAAGGCGCGGTGGCGATCAGATCGAGGTTGAATTCGCGTTCCAGCCGTTCCTGAATGATTTCGAGGTGCAACAGACCCAAAAATCCGCAACGGAAGCCGAAACCGAGCGCCGCCGAACTTTCCATTTCATAGGAGAAGCTGGCATCATTGAGGCGCAAACGGCCCATGGCGGCGCGCAAATCCTCGAACTGGGCGGCATCGACCGGAAACAATCCGCAAAACACCACAGGCTGGGCGGGCTTGAAGCCGGGCAGTGGCGAGGTGGTCTTGCGCTTGGTTTCGGTGATCGTATCGCCGACACGGGTATCGGCCACCTGCTTGATCTGGGCGGTGATGAAGCCGACTTCGCCCGGACCGAGGACTTCGACATCGGTCATTTTGGGTTTGAACACGCCGATTTTATCAACGACATAACGGGCATCGGTGCCGATCATCGTGATATCGGAGCCTTTTTTCAGCGCACCGTCGATCACGCGGACCAGAACCACCACGCCGAGATAGGCATCATACCAGCTATCGACCAGCAGGGCTTTGAGCGGGGCGGTTTCATCGCCCGAAGGAGGCGGCAGGCGGGTAACAATCGCTTCCAGCACGCCTTCGATGTTCAAGCCGGTTTTGGCCGAAATCAGCACGGCCTGCGACGCATCCAGCCCGATCACTTCCTCGATCTGCTCCTTGACGCGCTCGGGTTCGGCGGCAGGCAGGTCGGCCTTGTTGAGCACGGGCACAATCTCGTGATTGGCATCGAGCGCATGATAGACATTGGCCAGCGTCTGCGCTTCCACGCCTTGCGAGGCATCGACCACCAACAGCGAGCCTTCACAGGCCGCCAGCGACCGGCTGACCTCATAGGCAAAGTCGACATGGCCGGGTGTGTCCATCAGGTTCAGGATATAGGTCTTGCCATCCTGCGCGGTGTAATCGAGCCGGACGGTTTGTGCCTTGATGGTGATCCCGCGTTCGCGTTCGATATCCATCGAATCCAGCACCTGTTCGACCATTTCGCGTTTGGTCAGCCCGCCGGTGAATTGAATCAGCCGGTCGGCAAGCGTGGATTTGCCGTGGTCGATATGCGCCACGATCGAGAAGTTGCGAATGTTGTCGAATGTATGTGTCGTCATGCAGTCGGCTTATCAGGCAGAGGGTTATTTTCCAACAAACTTTTTCAGTCACCCGTCACTTGACGGGCAGGCTGGCGCGGGTCTGGGCCAGAAACGAGCGCAAGGCGGCGGGTTTGAGCGGCTTGTTCATGACATGGATCTGTTTGCTTCCCGCCTCGTCCCGCACGCCCGGACTGCGGTCTGCGGTCAACAGAACAGCCGGAATATCCTGCCCGAGCTTCCAGCGCAGGGCGACCACGGCTTCGATGCCGGTGCCGCGATCGAGATGGTAGTCGGCAATGATGATATCGGGCTTCCTGAACGGGGCATCGGGTGCGGGTTTGAGGCTTTCAAAGGCTTCGGTCAGGCTGGCGGCGGTGATGACCTGACAGCCCCAACCGCTCAGCAACATGCGCATGCCGTCCAGAATGGCCGGTTCATTGTCGATGCACAGCAACACCATGCCCTTGAGGGGAGCCGCGGCGGGTTCGGAAACCGGCGAGGCCTGCGAGGCGGCAGGCACCCTGCTTGGTCCCATCGGCATCTCGACCGAGAACATCGAGCCGCGTCCGGCTGTCGAGCGCACGCCGATCTTGTGATTGAGCACCCGCGCGATCCGCTCGACAATCGACAGGCCCAAGCCAAGCCCGCGTG
Organism: Hyphomicrobiales bacterium; assembly: GCA_947455455.1. Taxonomy (GTDB): domain Bacteria; phylum Pseudomonadota; class Alphaproteobacteria; order Rhizobiales; family Beijerinckiaceae; genus CAIYZJ01. Next base: position 13,678 of record CANGOE010000038.1, on the reverse strand, counting down.
CCGCGCGCGCACCCTGATCGAGCCGCTGGAATTCATGGAAAATGATTTTCTGCTTTGACAGCGGAATGCCGATGCCGGTGTCATAGACCTCGGCCACCACGGTTTTTCCACGCCGGCGGCAGCCCACCACAATGGTGCCGGGCGGTGTTTGGCCTTCCGGCGTATATTTGATGGCGTTGGACACCAGATTTTGCAACAGACGGCGGAGCAGTCGCCGGTCCGACCGGATGGTCAGGCTTGAGGGCACAAAGCGCAACCGCAATCCCTTACTGCGGGCCAGCGGCTCGAATTCCATCGACAGCGGACCCAGAATATCATCGATCCGGAAGGTCGAGAATTCCGGCTTCATCGCACCGGCATCCAGACGCGAAATATCGAGCAAGGCGCCCAGAATATCTTCGACCGCTTCCAGCGCGGCATCGATATTCTCGGCCAGTTTGGGATTGGCAAAGGCGCGGTCGCGTTCCACCAGAGTGGTGGTGTAGAGGCGGGCGGCATTCAACGGTTGCAAAATATCGTGGCTGGCGGCGGCCAGAAAGCGGGTTTTGGAGGTGTTGGCCTCATCGGCTTCGGCCTTGGCACGCACCAGTTCGGAATTCAGCCGTGTCAGCTCCTCGGTGCGCTCTGTCACGCGGCGTTCGAGGTTTTCATTGGCCCGTTCGAGGGCCTCTTCGGCCTCCACCGTATCGGTGATGTCGGTATAGGTGGTCACAATGCCGCCATCGGGCATATGGGCGGTGCGGATTTCGACGACTTTGCCGGTCGGAAACAGCCGGACACGCACCGGCTCGGAATCCCCGACAAAACTTTCCAGCCGCGCCGCGATATAGTCGTCGGGTGTGCCGTCCCCGTATAGGCCGCGCGTCGCATTGTGGCGGATGATTTCATCCAGCCCGACCCCCGAATAGCATTGTTCGTCGTTCAACTCGAACAGGCTCTGGAATTCGCGGTTCCAGCACATCAGATGCAGGTTGCGGTCAAACACCGTTATGCCCTGGCGCGCATGGTCAAGCGCGTGTTGCAACAGGTCGCGGTTATACTGGATGGCGGCCGATGCATCGTCGAGCAGGCGTAAAGCGGTCTTTTTGTTGACCTCGCGCCGCCGCATCAGCAAAGACAGCACCAGACGCGACGAGGATGCCCCGATGGCCGAGGATAATTGATGTTCGGCAAAGCGCATCAGATGGATATCGGCTTCCTGTCCGGCATTGAAGGATTGCCCGCGCCGATTGAGGAAATTCTGGAACGTCTCGCTGGTCCGTTCCTGTCCGAGATAGCGTGATACGGTGGTGTGCAATTCACCCATGGTCACCGAGACCCGCCACAGCCTGAAGGCCTGTGCCATGGCCGGCCGGTCGGACGAGATGAACAGATTGGCCTGCAACCGTTCCATCGGCGTGGTCGGCCGCTTGAGCGAGAACAGCACATAAGCCAGCGTGTTCAGCGTCAGGCTAAACAGCGTGCCGGTGACCAAGCGGTCGGGATTGGGACCAAAAATCTCTAGCCGGATCAGAAAATCATGCAGGGCATGGTTGAACTCTGTCAGATAAAAGCTCTCGCGGGTCAGGATGCTCGGTAAAAACAGCGTCGCCATCCATGCAAGCAGGCCGACGATCAACCCCGCGCTGGCGCCCATGCCTGTCCCGCGCCGCCAGAACATGCCGCCCAGAAAGACCGGAGCAATCTGGGCAATCGCGGCAAAGGAGATCATGCCGATCGAGGCCAGACCGGTATCATTGGCATAGCGGTAATAGAGATGTCCCATCAGCATGATGGCCACAATCGCCAAGCGCCGGATCACCAGCACCACCGTGCCCATATCGTAACGGGCCGAACGGTCGCGCCTGAGCAACACGGGTATAACCAGATCGTTGGAAATCATGATGGCCAGCGCCACCCCTTCGACAATCACCATCGCGGTAGCCGCCGAAAGTCCGCCGACAAAGGTAATCAGCACAATGGCGGAATTGCGTCCCAGCAACGGCAATTCCAGCACCGCCATATCGCGGTTGGCCCCGTTGGGCAGGATCAGATCGGCTGACAGCGCAAGCGGGATGACAAACAGGTTGATGGCAATCAGGTAGATCGGAAACAGCTTGATGGCGAGGCCGATATCATTCTCGTCGCGGTTTTCCACCACCGAAACATGGAATTGGCGCGGGAGCAGGATGACCGCAAAACCCGACAGCATCGCGCTGATGGCGAATGTCAGATTGGACCCGCCGCGCTCGAAAAACGGTGTCAGATTCTCGCGCATCCCGATGCGGGCGATAATTTCACCCGGACCGTCGAACATTCCAAAAGTCACATAGGCACCGACAGCCAGAAAGCACAGCAGTTTCACGATGGATTCAGTGGCGACAGCCAGCATCAAGCCATTTTGATGTTCGGTGGTTTCGACATGGCGGGTGCCGAAGGCGGCGGCAAATCCGGCCAGAAGCAGAGCGGTAAAAATCGACAGGTTCTGGAACAGCAGATTGGGTTCTGTCGGATCACCGTGTTCGAGCGCATCGAACACAATCGTCAGGGACGAGACAATCGCTTTCAGTTGCAAGGCGACATAGGGAATGGTGCCGACCACGGCAATCAGGCAGACAAGACCGGCCACCTGTTGGCTTTTGCCGTAGCGTGAGGCGACAAAATCGGCAATCGAGGTGATATTCTGCGATTTGGACAGGCGGATGATCCGCTTCAGAAATCCGCCACCAAACACAAACAGCAAGATCGGGCCGATATAGATGGCCAGAAAATCCAGTCCGGCCACCGAGGCGACCCCGACCGAGCCATAAAAGGTCCAGGATGAGCAAAATACCGCCAGGGCCAGCGAATAGACCATCGCCCGCGCTTTGCCCTTGATCAGCGTACGGCCCCAAGTATCGCCGAAATGGGCAATGGCAAACAGCAGGCTCAGATAGACAAGCGCCGTAAGAATGACGGTCCAGCCTGCAACCATGATGATGTTCCCCCTGCTCCTCAGTGACCGTAAAGCACTGATTGCGGCTCTGGGAAACAGTTTTTTCTATACAGACACCCAAGGTGCCGACAGCTGGCTTGCCACCGGCCCCATTTTTTGCAAGACGGATCGGCAAGATCGTGAGAAAAGAAGCCGTCCGCCCCTGCCTGCCACTTCCCCAAAGATGACCGAGGATCAGTTCCGTGCCCCATTCCAACCTGCGTCATGAAGCTCTTGAAGCCCCCGCCAGCGGCATCATCGAGGTGTTTGATTATGGCCGGAACCGCGAGGGTCTGATCCCGCTTTGGGTTGGCGAGGGCGATATGGCCACTCCGTCCTTTATTGCCGAAGCGGCAACACGCGCTTTGGCGGCGGGCGAGACGTTCTATACCTATCAAAGCGGCTTGCCGGAATTGCGGCAGGCCATTTCAACCTATATGTCGGGCCTTTACGGCCGGACCATTCCGATGGAACGCTTCCATGTGACCATCGGCGGCATGCATGCGATCCAGCTGGCGTTGCGGATGGTGGTGGGCACCGATAACGAGGTGATTATTCCGACCCCCGCCTGGCCCAATTTCCGTGGTGCGGCCGGATTGTCGGGCGCGCGCCCCGTCGATGTGCCGATGAGTTTCGTGCCGCGCGGCAATGACCATGTCTGGGCGCTGGACATGGACCGTATTGCCGATGCCATTACCCCGAAAACCCGCGCCATCGTGATCAATTCTCCCTCCAATCCGACCGGATGGACGGCAACCATGGAAGAATTGCAACAGGTGCTCGACCTGTCGCGCAAACACGGTTTGTGGATCATTTCCGACGAAATTTATGGTCGTTTTGTCTATGACGGCTCCAAACGCGCGCCCTCGTTCCATGACATCATGAATGATCAGGACCGCATCATGTTCGCGCAGACCTTTTCCAAAAACTGGGCAATGACCGGCTGGCGGATCGGTTGGCTGGAATGTCCGGTGGCTTTGGCGCCGACCGTTGAAAATCTGATCCAGTATTCCTCCTCCGGCGTGGCCGCCTTCCTGCAACGCGCCGGAATTGCCGCGCTGGAACAGGGCGAAGGCTTTGTCGAACACCAGATCGCACGCGCCAGAGAAGGCCGCGATATCGTATCCAAAGGGCTGGCTGAAACAGGCCGCGTCACTTTCGGTGCGATTGACGGTGCGTTCTACCTGTTTTTCAAGGTCCAGGGCATCGAGGATACGAGAAAATTGGCCTTGCAACTGGTGGACGAGGCCAATGTCGGGTTGGCACCCGGTTCGGCCTTCGGGTCCGGGGCCGAACATTATTTGCGGATGTGCTTCGCCCGCAAACCCGAAGACATGCGCGAAGCCACCCGTCGACTGGCGGCGGTTCTGTCCCGATAAAGGCAGGCTCCGACTGCTATACGGGCAAGAATTGATTGCTAAACGCAACTATAAGTAGTGATATGCTTGGATGTGGTCGAATGGGGATGACCGCAGGAGGGCATATGCAGGACGATCGCAAGCATGAGCATTCCGGTCATGTTTCGAGCGGAGCGGCCAGGGAATCCGATCCGCCTGCAGGCGGGACGGCATCGCGGCCGCGGCGGATGTTTTCGGGATCGCAGACCTTGACCGACCGCGAACATGATGTGCTTGAAGCCATTATTGCCGGTGAAACCAGCAAAATGGCGGCGCGTCGTTTCGGGCTCAGCCCGCGCACAATCGAGGTGCATCGCGCCCATATTCTTGCTAAATGTGGGGCACGGAATACGGCTGATTTGTTGCGTATTGTTTTGAACGGTCAGAAATAGAGCTGGAATCTGTCTGCCGGTCCGGTTTCAGGATGTTATTTTTTAGTCATTGATTGGAGAACACCTGTGCAAAAAATCGCACGCTTTACCCATTTGATTGCTCCCGATGTCTTCAAAAAGGAAGTGGCCCGTCTGGTCGATACTTTGGAAAGTAACGGCTATCGCACCACCGATATGGATTTTTCCGATCTGGTTGCCCAGAAAATGGCCCGCGATTGCGTGAAACAGATCACCGATGTCGGGGCACGGGTCAAAAACCACAGTTGGGAATATACCTCCCATCGCGGTCTCAGCATCAAGATCTACCTGACCCATGAGGTGGATCTGATCCTGGCAGAAAAGATGCTGGGCTAGCCTTTCCAAGCTCGCAGTTCCGTTGCATGCAATTTTGCATGGCAGTGCCGGCGGGGCCTGTGCCTTCTCAAGTCGGTTGCTTTCGCATAAGACAAGCACACGTGTTGTCTCAAAGCCGCTGATCTGGTTGGCCCGCATGGTTTTGTCCGAATGACTGTATCATCCCCTGCGCGATCTATCCGCAGTATAGCAATCGGCCAGTTGATCCCGATGGCGCTGTGCCTTGCCAGCGGAGCGGTGGCCGGTGGTTTGGGTGTCCCCGCAGGATGGTTGTGCGGCGCTTTGGGGATGGCGGCGTTTCTGTCATCAACCGGTCGGGCTGATCCGATGTTGCCGGAATTGCGGGATTTTGCCCTGTTGCTGTCGGGTCTGTCGATCGGACTGAGCGTGACCCCCGAGACGGTGGCGCGATTTGTGACCATTCCGCTGAGTTTGAGCATCATGTGTGTGGCGGTGGTTTCGATCACTTGGGGTTCGGCCTTTGTGCTCATGCGCCTCTATGGCTGGCGCAAGCTGGATGCCTTGTTGGCCTCTGCCCCCGGCGCGCTTTCGACCACGCTGGTGATTGCCTATGAAAACAACGCCAAAGTCTCGCATGTGGTGATTGTCCAGCTATTCCGGCTGTTCATGCTGATGGCGGTATTGCCTTCGGTGATTGCGGCGGGTGTTGGCGGCGTGCCTGCCACCCTTGCCGAGGCGGCACTGCTGTCTCCGCTCAATTTTGCTCTGGTGTGTGGTTGTGCGCTGGCTTTGAGCTGGGTTTTGGCCCGATTGAACATGCCGACCTATTTCCTGCTCGGAGGCATGATCGCGGCAGGGGCTTTGACGGGTTCGGCGCTGGTGGATGGCCGGATGCCGCAAGTGCTGGCCAATATGAGCTTTTCCCTGGTCGGCTGGTTTATCGGCGAACGCTTCCGCGGGATCAAAATGCGCGAAGTGATGGCTTTGACCGGCCCGATGGTCGCCTCGTTTGCGGTGACCGCCTTTGTGGCCTTCGTGTTTTCAGAACTGATTGTCGCGCTGTCGCATATTCCGCAATCGGAGGCGATTGTGGCTTTTGCACCGGGCGGAGTCGAGGCGATGAGTATTCTGGCTCTGGCCCTCAACCTCGATCCGGTATTTGTCGCCTCGCATCATATTGTGCGGTTCATGTTCATCGGCACCCTGATGCCGATTGCCATCAAATTATGGCCGCGCCTGTTCGGGATCGGCCCGGATGGCGGGCTGGTCTAGGCCCGGTTTCAGCTTTTGGCAGGCACCAGACGCCAGCCTTTGGCGCTGAGGCAGGCATTATACGAATTCTGGCGCGGGCCGGCATTGAGATCCTGTGTGCCATAGGTGGGGGGCACATAGCTTCCGGGCACATAATCGCATGCGCGCCCATAATAGGTCCGATAGCAACTGCGATAGCCCGAGGTGACATAGGCTCCGCTGGTTTGCACAACAACAGGCTGATAGGGATAAAGCCGCTCGACACTGCGCTGGCAGGTGATGCTGTCACTGCTCATATCGGCAGTGGGGCGGTTGGGATTGACCCATTGATATTGCTGGCAAGCGCCGAGCAACAAAGTTGCTCCCAAAGCGGCCAGACGGAGTGTGTGTTTGATGGTCATCATGCGGTATCCTGTCAGCAGGTCCGGGCCGGAAAAAGCCTGAAAGGCTGATTGAGCGTGCCGGAGCAAATCCGCGTTAATCATAACGCCGAATAAGGCTTCGGGTGAAGCCTCAATCGCGCAAATCCTGCCATAAAATACGCAAAGTTTTTTCGGATGTGCTAAAGAGTGACATAAGGGGTGGATTGGCCCTTTCGGTGACAAACCTGAGAACATTGAACGTGATGAAGTCTTTGACACGGCGCAATATTGTATCGGCTCTGCTGGCCTCGACGGCTCTGTCGGCGGTTACGGGGCCCCTTTCAGCTCAGACACAGGCACAAAGTCAGGCGCAGAATGCGGCGCGCAACAAGCCTGCCGCTCCGCGGGCGGTGTTTGCCTATGACGACGTGGTGCGACGGGCTCGCGAATTGTCCGAGACGGACTATGATGCCAATGTGCCGCCCTTGCCGGCCGAATTGGCGGCTCTGGATTTCGATGCCTGGCGCGAAATCCGCTTTCGCGGGGACAAAGATCCGCTGGGCGATCCGCGCCATCGCTTCCATTTGCAGACCTTCCATGCCGGTCACCTGTTCCAGCGCGCCGTGCAATTGAATTTGGTGCGTGACCGCTATTCCGAACCCTTTGCCTATTCGGCCGAATATTTCGATTATGGCAAAACCCGTTTCCAGAAGCCTTTGCCCGCCGATCTGGGTTATGCCGGTTTCCGTGTCCATTATCCCTTGGGCGGGGCGACCACTTCGGACGAGCTGATTTCGTTTCTGGGCGCAACCTATTTCCGGTTTCTGGGGCGCAACCAGCAATATGGCCTGTCGGCCCGCGGTTTGGCGATTGGCACGGGCAATTTGGACAATCGGGAAGAGTTTCCGTTTTTCAAGGAATTCTGGATCGAGCGGCCCGACCCCAAATCCGATATGCTTTCGATCCATGCCCTGCTGGACAGTCCCTCGGTGGCTGGCGCCTATCGGTTCGATATTTATCCATCCGCCGAAACCAGTGTGGATGTGACGGCCACGCTCTATCCCCGCCGCCGTATGACGCGGGTGGGCATGGCCCCGCTGACCTCGATGTATTTTCTGGGCGAAAACGACCGCCATCTGAACGACCGCAACAAATATGACGAATTCCGTGCCGAATTGCATGATTCCGACGGCTTATTGATGCGCACTGTCGATCAGGAATGGGTTTGGCGGCCTTTGAAAAATCCGCTGGTGCAGGAAGTGCAACGCTTTGACGCCCGCAATATCCGCGGTTTCGGCCTGATGCAACGCGACCGCCGCTACGAACATTATCAGGATATCGAACTGGCATACGAGGATCGCCCCTCCTACTGGATCGAGCCCAAGGAAGACTGGGGTTCGGGCGTGGTCGAACTGGTCGAACTGGCGACAAAGGACGAAACAGCCGACAATATCGTGGTGGCCTTTGTGCCCGATAGCCCGCTTGAGCCGGGCAAGCCTTTCACTTTCTCCTATCGCATCCGCTCCCTGAATGACGGGCTGGATCTGCACAAGCTCGGCTATGTCGGCAATACCTTTGCCGCGCCGGCCTTTGCTTTGGGCTCCAATGAACAGCAATCGGCCAATACGCGGCGGTTCATGGTCGATTTTACCGGCGGTGATATGGATTATTATCTCAAAAATCCGTCACTGCTCAAAGTCGTTGCTTCGGCACGCAATGCCAAGGTGTTCCGGACTTTTCTGGTTCCCAACCCCAAGGGCAAGGGCTTCCGGGCGATGATCGATGTCCGTTTCGAGGAAAACCAGGTCGGAACCGTGCGGGCCTATCTGCAAGCAGGACAAAAACCGGTAACCGAAACATGGTCCTATGCCTGGCGGATCTATAATTTTTAGTCTCTCTTCGTCCGACCCGCTCGACATTTCCGGCCAGGTCGTGTATGAGCGCGCTTCAACTTAAAACAGCGGTGCCAAACGCTGGTGACGAGCAAACCCTCACGAGGAGGGGGCGCGAGGATCCGAAAAGGCAGGAGATAGACATGGATATTATTCAGCAGCTCGAAAAAGAGCAGGCCGAAAAGCTCGCCGCTTTGCGTCCGACCCCGGACTTCCAGCCCGGTGATACCGTTCAGGTCAACGTGAAGGTGATCGAAGGCGAACGCAGCCGCGTGCAGGCCTATGAAGGCGTTTGCATCGCCCGCAATGGAGGTGGCCTCAACGAGAGCTTCACCGTTCGTAAAATCAGCTATGGCGAAGGCGTGGAACGTGTGTTTCCTGTCTATTCCCCGCTGATCGAATCCATCAAAGTGGTGCGTCGTGGCAAGGTGCGTCGTGCGAAGCTGTATTATCTGCGTGATCGTCGCGGTAAATCGGCTCGTATCGTCGAGCGCAAGACCGGTCACGGCACAGCGGCGCATATCGCCAATCGCGCCGAAAACGGCCACAGCGAAGACTAATCGCTTTGAGGCTCCAGAATTCAAAAACGCGGCTCAAGGGCCGCGTTTTTTATTGCCTGAAATCGGCCTGCCGTTTGAATTTGATTCCGGAATATTGCATTGGGCTCTTTCCCTTTGGCAAGGAAAGGATTAAATCACTACCTTGCATTCTTTTTCAGGCAATGAGTGAGATCACGAATGGCTCCGCGCACACTTTATGACAAAATCTGGGATGATCATGTTGTCGATACGCAACCCGATGGCACATGCCTTCTGTATATTGACCGTCATCTCGTCCATGAAGTGACAAGCCCGCAGGCTTTCGAAGGCTTGCGGATGACCAAGCGCAAGGTGCGCGCCCCCGAAAAGACCCTGGCGGTGGTGGATCACAACGTCCCGACTTCGGACCGTTCGCATGGCATTACCGATCCGGAGGCCGCCACACAGGTTGCGGCTCTGGCCGAGAATGCCCGTGAATTCGGCATCGAATATTTCAACGAGCTGGACAAGCGCCAGGGCGTTGTCCACATCATCGGGCCTGAACAGGGGTTCACTCTGCCCGGCACCACCATTGTCTGCGGTGACAGCCACACCTCGACACACGGCGCTTTCGGCGCTTTGGCGCACGGGATCGGCACATCGGAAGTGGAACATGTGCTGGCCACCCAGACCCTGATCCAGTCCAAAGCCAAAAATATGCTGATCACTGTGGACGGCCAATTGCCGCATCATGTGACGGCCAAGGATATCATTCTGGCCATCATCGGTGAAATCGGCACAGCGGGCGGGACCGGCCATGTGATGGAATATGCCGGCGAGGCCATTCGCAGTCTGTCGATGGAAGGCCGGATGACGGTCTGCAACATGTCGATCGAAGGCGGGGCCCGTGCGGGTCTGATCGCGCCCGATGAAAAGACCTATGCCTATCTCAAAGATCGGCCCAAATCCCCCAAAGGCGCGCAGTGGGATGCCGCAATGCGCTATTGGGAAACATTGAGAACCGATGAAGGCGCGCATTTCGACCGTGAAATCCGTCTCAATGCCGCCAATCTGCCACCCATCGTCACCTGGGGCACCAGTCCCGAAGATGTGGTGACCATTGCCGGTACCGTGCCGCGGATCGAAGACGCGACAACGGAAGCCAAACGCGCCTCGATTGCCCGTGCGCTCGAATATATGGGCCTGAAAGGCGGCGAGAAGATCACCGATCTGGCGATTGACCGTGTGTTTATCGGCTCGTGCACCAATGGCCGCATCGAAGATCTGCGTGCCGCCGCGCAATTCGTGGCCGGCAAGACCATCAACAGCAATGTCAGCGCGATGATTGTTCCGGGTTCGGGCCTTGTGAAACAGCAGGCCGAAGAAGAGGGTCTGGACAAAATCTTCAAGGCGGCAGGGTTTGACTGGCGCGAGCCGGGTTGCTCGATGTGTCTGGCCATGAATGCCGATAAATTGGCACCGGGCGAGCGTTGCGCCTCGACCTCCAACCGCAATTTCGAAGGCCGTCAGGGTTTCAAGGGCCGCACCCATCTGGTGTCGCCTGTCATGGCCGCCGCGGCCGCCATTGCCGGTCACTTCGTCGATGTGCGCGATTGGCACTAAGCCGGTCGTTCAAACATGTTCAAAAACCCTGCTTCGGCAGGGTTTTTTTATGGCTACCAGCAATCACGCACATAATTGGTGCGCCACTGCCCCCAATAGGAATCCCAATAAGGCACGGCGCGGGTGGTGCAACGCGGCTCGTAGCGGTGGTGGTGGCGCCAATGGTGATGATAGTTTTGACCTTCATTGCTCCTGTAGGGATTGGCATGATGGCGTTCACTGCGGTAATGGCGGTCATCATTAGCCTTTGCAGGCTGTGCAATGACCAGATTGGCTCCGATGGCACTGGCGCACAGCCACAATAGAAGGGTCATTGCGGTTTTGGGGCGGGTACGGGTTCGGGTCATTGTGGCCTCCTGCGACTGATGCGGAGACAGAATAGGATCACGAAGCTGAACGCAGGCCGAAGCCGTTGTTCATCAACCGTTTATCTGATGCAAACAAGGCAAGTGATGGCGTGACAGGCGGCGCTTGTCTCTGCTATAGAGAGGGCCTCTTTTTGCATCATGTCAGCTGACGGAACCTCCCATGCAACCCTTTACCACCCTGACCGGCGTTGCCGCGCCAATGAAGATCACCAATGTCGACACCGACATGATCATTCCCAAGCAATATTTGAAGACGATTAAGCGCACCGGTCTGGCCGTGGGTTTGTTTGCCGAATTGCGGTTCAACGAGGATGGCAGTGAGAACAAGGATTTCGTTCTCAACCAGCCGGCCTATCGCAATGCGCAGATTCTGGTGGCGGGCGATAATTTCGGGTGCGGCTCCTCGCGTGAACATGCACCGTGGGCTTTGCTGGATTTCGGCATCCGCTGTATCATTTCGACCAGCTTCGCCGATATTTTCTATAACAACTGCTTCAAAAACGGTATTCTGCCGATCAAGGTGTCGCAGGAAGAGCTGGACCAGTTGATGGATGAAGCCGGACGCGGTGCCAATGCCACCCTGTCGGTCGACCTCGAAGCTCAGGAAATCCACGGCTCGGATGGCCATGTCGTTCAGTTCGATATTGACGAATTCCGCAAGCATTGCCTGCTGAACGGTCTCGATGACATCGGCCTGACCATGGAAAAAGACAAGGCGATCGATGCCTTCGAAAGCAAGACGGCGCAGTCGCGCTCCTGGCTGTAAAAAAGACGTTTGGCCTTTGGCCAACAAGGCCCGGATCGGCGTTCGGCTCTGATCCGGTTGTCTGTTTTGTCCTTTGATTGCGGCTGTTTGCGATGCGTGCGCATGCCCAGCCCAGAATACGGAGAACTCGCATGGCATCGTTTAACCTGTTGCTTCTGCCCGGTGACGGCATCGGCCCCGAAGTGATGACCGAAGTCAAAAAACTGCTCGACTGGATGAATTCGACCGGAGTGGCCAAATTCGAAACCGAAGCCGATCTGGTCGGTGGCGCGGCCTATGACGCGCATAAAGTGTCGATTACCGATCAGGCTGTCAAAATGGCCGGCGAGGCCGATGCGGTGCTGTTCGGCGCGGTCGGTGGCCCGCAATGGGACAGCGTGCCCTATGATGCGCGCCCCGAAGCCGGTCTGTTGCGCCTGCGCAAAGATCTGGAAATGTTTGCCAATCTGCGTCCGGCCATCTGCTATCCCGCTTTGGCCTCTGCCTCCTCGCTCAAGCCCGAAATCGTCGAAGGTCTCGACATCATGATCGTGCGCGAATTGACGGGTGGCGTGTATTTCGGCGAGCCGAAGGAAATTGTCACACTCGAAAACGGCGAAAAGCGCGGTGTCGATACGCAAGTGTATACCACCCATGAAATCGAGCGGATCGGGCGGGTGGCGTTCGAGCTGGCCCGCAAGCGCGGTAACAAGGTGACCTCCTCCGAAAAGCGCAATGTGATGCGCTCCGGTCTGTTGTGGAATCAGGTGATCACCGATCTGCACAAGCGTGAATATTCCGATGTGGTGCTCGAACATATGCTGGCCGATGCTTTGGGCATGCAATTGGTGCGCTGGCCCAAGCAGTTCGACGTGATCGTCACCGACAATCTGTTCGGCGATATGCTGTCGGATGTGGCCTCGATGCTGACCGGCTCGCTCGGCATGTTGCCTTCGGCTTCGATGGGCATTGCCGATCCCAAAACCGGCAAGCGCAAGTCGATGTACGAGCCTGTCCATGGTTCGGCTCCCGATATTGCCGGCAAGGGGCTGGCCAATCCGATTGCGATGATGGGGTCGTTTGCGATGGCCTTGCGCTATTCTCTCGGTCTGGGTGAAGCCGCCGATATGGTTGAAAAGGCCATTTCCAATGTGCTTAACAGCGGCTTGCGCACCAAGGACATTGCCGCGGCCGGTCAAAATGCCGTCAGCACGCAGGAAATGGGCGCGGCCATCATCAAGGAAGTCCAGCATATCGCTGGTTGATGATCTGATACGGATGGATGGGCGTTAGCCCATCCATTATTTTTTGATATGTTTTATTTGATCCATTTGGGTTGAGCTAATGATTGCAGGCTATTTAATTGAGGCATTTTTTTTGGATGCCTATAACCAACCGGTCTATAGCGAAAATTATTACGTGATCATGGCCGATAAGTCGGAAGCGCAAACCGCTTTAAAAAATCTGCTGTTGAACAGACGATATTATGACAGCAAAAGCCCGATGAGGATATTGAGCGAGCTTGATGAGGAAATGACCGATCGCAACGGGTTTGCTCAAGGTGAAATCTATATCAGCGAGTTGGTGCGCAATCGGCTTCAGTTGCGCAGACTAATCCCTCCTGCCTAATTGACATTGCCGCCCGCTCATGATTGAGAGACAGGGTAAGGGATCATGTTGCTTTTGTTGGACAACATGGTGACCGGAACAGGAAACGAAAGACGCGTCATGACCGTGGCCACTTTTCATAAACCCACTACCAAACCAGCCGCCAAACGCGGCGGGACGCGCTGACGCATTCTCTCTCCGGAACTCCCCCGGCGGGGGGTGGGGTGAAACCGCAAAAGCGGTGAACTCGAAAT
>CANGOE010000037.1 GCA_947455455.1 Hyphomicrobiales bacterium | reverse complement strand
GTCATATCAGTCATTTTAAAAATATTCCTCATCGTCGCGTGGCAGGCCTCGGCCTGTCCGACATCGACAACTATCGGCCCGGCCCTACGCATCGCTAAGGCGGCCCTCGTTTCATGAGTTGTCTCGTGATAAGCCGCCGTTAAACAAAATGGCGCTTCGAGCGATCGCAAGAAAACTAGACGGGCGAACCATGATGTTGCACAGCAACAAAGTCAAGCAAAAACGGATTTTCGTGCTGATTAAAAAGCCATTTGCTAGTGGCGGGCCATTATTTGACCCTGAAATCCTGAAATAAAACTGCACGCCACAGACAATAAATACGCATGGATCCGGGCTAACCCAACAAGCGGGGATCCATATTCTGCACCAGACTGCGGGTCAGATGGTCAATTTCTTTGGTCAGATCGGCCACAATGTCTTTGAGCTGTTCGGGCGTTGCCGGTGTCAATTCATCCAGATTGGCCCCGATCAGGTTCGAGGGATGCTTGATCTCCAGTTGCAACTCTTCCCGGTCGCAGATGCGTTGCAAAATGGCGCATTTGGCCTCGATAAACTCTTTCATGGCCATCAGATGGTCGTGATCATAATGATCGCGCCGCAACGGAATATCGATGCGGGGCACACCCGACACCTTGGAATAGCCGTATCGCTCGAAATGATGGATGGCTTTGATCAGCGGTTCATCGTCCAGACCTTCAAGGGAATCCAGAAAGCTGTCGAGCTTCAGGCGCACATTGCGCACCGCCTCGCGTTGCATGGCCACACGGCTGGGCGGCATGCTGGCTGAGACCGCAGGACGGGGCTGTGGCGCATAGGAGTGCGGGACATAGGGCTGTTGTACTGTGGATTGGGGGGGGCGAGGCCGTTGGATCTGGGGTCCGGGGCTGGCCGCTTCTGGCAAAGACGTTGCGGGCGACGGCGCTGTTCGGCCTGTCCCAAGCCAGCCTTTGGCTTTGTCGATCAGGTCAGAAGCCAAACGCCACATTCACACAACCTCGCCCAACAGAATCACATAAGACACGCATTTCCAGTGGTAATGATATTTGATGCAAATGCGCACATTGTTAGGTGCTACCCGCATTATCATGTGGATAAGGGGCAATGCGCCTCCTCTCCAAGTTGCCGGTCAGGCCAATCAGCGCAATAAAATCGCTATAATCTATCAATATTTCAATAGGTTAGTATCATTTTCTCCGTTGAGCAGGCCCTAGGTAAAAAACTTGTTTTACAAAAAGCCGTCTTGGCCTCATGCTCAGGGCATGGAATACTTCAAGTTGGAAGTTTTTTGAGGGGGAGAACGAACGTGAAAAAACTGGTGACATCAACCATTCTGGGGGCTGGCCTGTTGGGTCTGTCGCTGTCTGCGGCCTCGGCGCAGGAGCCTTTGAAAATTGGTCTGGTCAGCGTGCTTTCGGGTCCGCAAGCCGCACTCGGACAACAGGTGCGCGACGGTTTCCAGCTTGCCATCAAGGATCTGGGCGGCAAGATCGCCGGTCGTCCTGTTGAAATCGTCGTGATCGATGACGAGTTGAAGCCCGATGTGGCTGTCAGCAAGGTGCGCGGCATGCTGGAAAAGGACAAAGTCGATTTTGTCGTGGGTCCGGTTTTCTCCAATATCCTGCAGGCTATCCATAAGCCTGTGACCGAAGCAGGGTCTTTCCTGATTTCTCCCAATGCCGGCACATCGAATTTTGCGGGCAAAGGCTGTCACGAGAATTTTTTCGTGACCTCCTACCAGAATGACCAACCCCATGAAGTGTTGGGTAAATTTGCGCAGGATAAGGGTTACAAGCGCGCTTATCTGATTGCGCCCAACTATCAGGCCGGCAAGGATTCGCTGGCTGGCTTCAAGCGCCACTTCAAGGGCGAGATCGTCGATGAGGTCTATACACCGCTCGGCACGCTCGATTATGCCTCCGAGCTGGCCAAAATTGCCTCGGCCAAGCCCGATGTGCTGTTCGTGTTCCTGCCCGGCGGCATGGGTGTGAATTTTGTGAAGCAGTTCCGTCAGGCCGGTTTGGCCGACAGCCTGCCGTTCCTGTCGGCTTTTACGGTCGATGAATCGACCCTGCCGGCCCAGCAGGATGCGGCTATCGGCTTCAGAAGCGGCATGAGCTGGGCTCCCAATATGGATAACCCGCAATCCAAGGCTTTCGTGAAGAATTACGAGGCCAATTTCAACATCGTGCCGGGCTCCTATGCCATGCAGGCCTATGATGCCGGTTTGCTGATCAACAGCGCGCTGGTCGCCACCAAAGGCAAGACCGATGACAAGGCGGCAGTGCGGGCCGCATTGAAGAAGGCCGATTTTGCCTCGTTGCGCGGCAAATTCAAATTCAACACCAATGGCTATCCGATTCAGGATTATTACGTCGTGAAGGTCGCCAAACGGACTGACGGCAAGTTCCAGACCGAAATCGAAGAGAAGATTTTCTCGGATTACGGTGACACCTATGCCGCCGAATGTGGCTTGAAATAAGCCCGATCCGATAAACGCTCCGCTGGCTTCGGGCTGGCGGAGCGGTCGGTTTTTTTCATGATGTTTTGATGTGACGATATGGGCACGCGATGAGTTTGCTGGCTATTCAGGTGTTGAACGGACTGCAACTGGGACTGTTGATGTTTCTGGTTGCCGCCGGACTGACACTGGTGTTCGGGGTGATGGATTTCATCAATCTGGCCCATGGCGTGCAATATATGATGGGGGCCTATCTGGCGGCGACCTTTATTGGCTGGACCGGCCATTTCGTGATCGGTCTCGGCATGGCCCTGATCGGCATCATGGTGTTCGGCCTGTTGCTGGAACGGGTGATGTTCCGCCATCTTTATGCGCGAAGCCACCTCGATCAGGTGCTGGCGACGTTCGGCTTGATCCTGTTTCTCAACCAGGGCGTGAAAATGGTCTGGGGGGCCGCACCTTTGGGCGTGCCTGTGCCGGAATGGTTTCAGGGCTCGGTCCTGCTCGGCGACGGTATTCTGTATCCCGTCTATCGCTTTGTGATCATCGGCAGTGGCTTGCTGATGGCGCTTGTGTTGTGGCTGGTGGTTGAAAAAACCCGCTTGGGCATGCTGGTGCGGGCAGGGGCCTCGAATGCGACGATGCTGTCGGCGCTTGGTGTGGATGTCCGCAAGCTGTTCATGGTGATTTTTGCCTTCGGGACCATGCTCGCCGGTTTTGCCGGTGCCATGGCCGCACCCATTCTGTCGGTCGAGCCGGGGATGGGGGATCAGGTGCTCATTCTGGCCTTTGTGGTGATCGTGATCGGCGGGATTGGATCGATCCGCGGGGCCTTTGCGGGTGCTTTGCTGGTCGGCCTGATCGATACGCTGGCCCGCAGTTATTCGGTCGATTTCATGCGGCTGTTTGTCGGCCCTGCGGCCGCGCGCGGCATCGCCAATGGTCTGTCCTCGATGTTCATCTATCTGCTGATGGCACTGGTGCTGTTCCTGCGCCCTGACGGCCTGTTTCCGTCGCGGGGGCGGACATGAGCGGCCCTGTCACGCTGTCCACCAAACGCTCGAGCTTCTGGCCCGTTGTGGTGCTGTGTCTGGGGCTGGCCTTGGTGCCTGTGGTGGCGGTGCTGACCAAACAGGGGCATTGGGTCTCGCTGACCACGCAGATGATGATTCTGGCGCTGGCCGCCTTGTCGCTCGATCTGATTTTGGGGATCGGCGGCTTGCTGAGCTTCGGCCATGCCGCCTTTATCGGGCTTGGGGCCTATACCACCGGGATCCTTATTCAGGAGGGCAAGGGTGATCTGCTGATCGCTTTGCCGATGAGCCTTGCTGTGAGCGGATTGTTCGCCTTTGTCACCGGGATTGTGGCGCTGAGAACGCGCGGTGTGGTGTTTATCATGATCACGCTCGCTTTCGGCCAAATGGCCTTTTTTGCCGCCCAAGCCCTGTATGCCTATGGCGGCGATGACGGCCTGACGCTGGATGGACGCTCGACCGTGTTCGGACTGAAACTGCTGTCCAACAAGATCGTGTTCTATTACCTGACCTTTGCCTGTCTGGCCGGATGCCTGTTGCTGTTGCAACGCCTGTCGCGGGCCCGATTTGGCCGTGTTCTGCTTGGTGCGCGCGACAATGCGGTGCGGATGGAAACGCTCGGCTATGATGTGTTCCGTGTCCGGTTGATGGCCTATGTGCTGTCGGGCATGATTGCGGGTCTGGCCGGTTTCCTGCTGGCCAACCATACCGAATTTGTCTCGCCTGCCTATGCGGCATGGCAACGGTCCGGCGATCTGATTTTCATGGTGATCATCGGCGGTGTCGGATCGCTTTGGGGGGCTGTCGGCGGGGCTTTGACCTATCTGTTGCTGGAAGAGGGCCTGTCCGGCCTGACCGAGCACTGGAAGGTGATTTTCGGCCCGTTGATCATCCTGTTTGTCTTGCTGACACATGGCGGGATTGACGGTGTTGTCGCCCGTGTGCGCGATAGGCTGGCGGGAGGCAGACATGATTGATCCTGCCGTCCATCGCCCCGTTTTGCAGATCGAAGGATTGGAAAAATCCTTCGGAGCGTTGCGGGTCACCAACGGCGTGAGCCTGTCGGTCAAACCGGGTGAAATCCATGCGCTGATCGGTCCCAACGGGGCAGGAAAAACCACGCTGATCCACCAGATCGCCGGATTGCTCAAGCCCGATGCCGGGCATATCCTGTTCGATGGTCAGGACATCACCGCCGCCAGCATGCCGCAACGGGCGCGGCTTGGGCTGGCCCGCACCTTCCAGATTACCTCGATCATTCCCTCGTTGACCGCATTGGGCAATGTGGCTTTGGCAGTGCAGGCGGGGGCGGACAAGCCGTTGGGGTTCTGGAAGCCGGTCGACAGCGATGATGTGCTCAACAAACCCGCGCAAAGCCTGCTCGACACGGTCGGGCTTGGCGGGCGGGCCGGTGTGGTGGCCGGGCAGTTGTCGCATGGCGAAAAGAGGGCGCTGGAAATTGCCATGGCTCTGGCGCTCAAACCACGGGTGATCCTGCTGGATGAACCGATGGCAGGCATGGGACACGAGGAGTCGGCCCGGTTGACCGACCTGCTGAAGAGCCTGAAAGGCACCTATGCCATGCTGTTGGTCGAGCATGATATGGAAGCGGTGTTTTCGCTGGCCGATTGTGTCAGCGTGCTGGTGGACGGGCATGTGCTGGCGACTGGCACGGCTGACCAAGTGCGCAATGATCCGCAGGTGCGGGCGGCCTATTTGGGTGATGAGGCGTTTTGATGCTGAACATGCGCGCAGTCGAAACCGGTTATGGCGATGCTCAGGCCCTGTTCGGCATTGATCTGACCATCAACGAGGGCGAGGTCGTGACCTTGCTCGGCCGCAATGGCATGGGCAAAACCACCACCATCCGCGCTTTGATGGGGCTTTTACCGGTCTGGAGCGGTCATGTCGAATTTGACGGGCAGGATTTGACCAAGGCGCCGCCGTTTTTGCGGGCGCAAGCGGGCATCGGTCTGGTGCCGGAGGGCCGACAGATTTTTCCGACACTGACAGTCGAGGAAAACCTGATTGCCACGGCGGCCGACCGGTTCGGTTCCAGACGCTGGCATCTGGAGAGAATCTGGCAGGTTTTTCCGCGCCTTTTGCAACGCCGTACCAATCGCGGCAATGAATTGTCGGGCGGCGAACAGCAGATGCTGGCGATTGGCCGCGCTTTGATGACCAATCCGAAACTGCTCATTCTCGACGAGGCCACCGAAGGGCTGGCCCCGCTGATCCGCGCCGATATCTGGGCCTGCATTGCCGCGTTGAAAGCCGAGGGCGAAGCCATTCTGGTGATCGACAAGACCATTCAGGCACTGACATCGCTGGCAGACCGGCATGTGGTGATCGAAAAGGGGCGGGTCGTCTGGACCGGTTCCAACAGTGAATTTCTGGCCGACCACAGCATTACCGACCGCTATCTGCATCTGTGATTGCCTTTCGGGGCGGTGCGGGGCGAAACTGATCATGATTGAAAACAGGAGACCATGATGAAACCGATGACCGCAGGCGTGACCCCCGCAGGGCAGGGAATAGACGGTATAAGCTGGAATATTCTGGGCCAGACCTATGTCCCCAAGCAATTGTCACACGATTCATTTGCGTGGCATGCGACATTTCCGGCAGGCACCTTCGTGCCGCCCCATATCCATCCGACACAGGACGAGTTCATCTATGTCCTCGAAGGCAAATTCAGTCTGGTGCTGGACGGGCAGGAGATGCAGGCGGGGCCGGGCGATCTCATCCGGCTTCCGCGCGGTATTCCCCACGGTATTTTCAACCATTCCGAAGGGGTCAACAAATGCCTGTTCTGGGTGGCTCCGACCGGCAGGCTCTATGATCTGTTCTGGGGGATCCATTCGATGAAGGACCAGAATCCGGCCGATGTGGTGGCTTTGTCGGCCCAGCACGAGGTGGATTTTCTGCCGCCTCCACCCGAAGGCGCATGAGATTTGCTAAAGTGTGATGGACAAGTGGTCCTTTAAGGCAAATACTGTCGCAAGACCGAGATCAACAGGGGGAACCACTTATGATGTCCAATTCGTTCAAATCAAAATACGCGCTGGGGTCTTTGGCCTGTGCGGTTGCTGTTGTGTCATTGCTTGCCGCGTCGGGGCAGGCCATGGCGGCCCCCAAGGCCGCACCGAAAAAGGATCCGGCACGCGATGTGATCGTCACGCTGACCAATGGCCGCACGTCGCCGGTGATTTTCTTCACCGTCATCGGTGCCGACAGCCAGGGGCAGGAAGCCAATTTGTTGAAAGACGCGTTGGCTCCGGGCAAATCCGTCAAGGTCAAAGCCAAGGGCTTGAAAGGATGCAGTTTCGGGATCGCGGCCGATCTTGAGGACGGCTCTTCCTCTGAAGCCACGGGTGTCAACCTGTGCAAGGATGCGACCGTCAAACTGGTTGATTGATCCGGTTGCATTTGCCGGTCAGGCATAAAAAAACGGCGCATCCGATGATGCGCCGTTTTTGTTTGTGGGGATCGGCCCGTTACGGGCAGATGTAACCAGTTCCACTTGGGGCTTTGAAGCACCCGACGGCTTCCGGAATGACCTGCTTGGGCAACCACAAGACAACCTTGGGGAAGTAGATGGTCAGACCCAGAGTGGTCAGGAAGACCACATAGATCGGCAGGGCCGCCTTGATCGCTTGGCTGAACCTGACCCCGACAAATTTGGAGGCCATCAGGAGCACCAGACCATAAGGGGGAGTAATCAAACCGAAAGCCAGTGTGACAATCAGCACAACGCCCATATGGACAGAGTTGATGCCACCGGCTTCGGTCAAGGTATTGACCAGCGGCATGAAGATGATGATGGTCGGGACCGGCTCGATAAAGTCACCGACAATGGTGAACAGCAACACCATCATGATCATGATCATATGCGGGTCTGTACCGGCAATGTCGGTGATCCATTCTGCCACCACCATCGGGCCGCGCAGATAGGCCAGAAGCCAGCCAAAGGCCGAGGCGGCGGCAATCGTGATCAGCGGCAGGGTGTAGATCAGTCCGGCCTGACAGAAGTCGTGCGGCAGTTTGCGGATATGCCCCGGATTGAGGAAGGGGATCACCACAAACAGGATCCAGACAACAGCGACCATCCCCGCTTCTGTGGGGGTGAAAAAGCCTGTCAGAATACCGCCAAGCAGAATAACCGGGATCATCAGAGGCAAAGAAGCCGCTTTTGTTGCCTCGGTAAATTGCGAGAAAGTGGCGCGTGGACGCTGGAAGCCGACCGGACCGAAGAAGTAGCAATAGGTCATCAATCCGATGGCAATCATGCCCGCTGGTGCGAAGCCTGCCATAAACAGGCCTGTGATCGAGACATTGCCCACCGCCCCGTAAATCACGGCGGTGATGCTGGGAGGCACAAGCGCCGCGATGGTTGAGGCCCCCGCAATCAAAGCCGCGATAAAGGCAGGCTTATAACCTTCACGCTTCATCGGGCCCGAAAGGGCACGGCTCATCACGGCCACGTCAGCGGTTGTCGACCCCGACATTTCCGAGAAGAACATCGAGAAAACGGTCACCACTTGTGACAGGCCACCGCGCATGTGCCCGACCAGCGTGAGGGAGAAGTTGGCGATACGTCCGACAACATTGGACGAGCTCATCAATTCGCCGACCAGAAGGAAGAAGGGAATGGCCAGCAACATTTCGGAGTCAATGCCGTCGAACATCTTCTGGATGATCGAGGCCATCGACACATCGGTCATCATGGTGCCCAAGAGCACACCGGCCATGAGGGAGAATGCAACCGGCACCCCCATATAGCCGAAGACCAGAAACATGATTGTCATCAATGACAGGATTACTGAAGAACTCATTTTTGGCTCCTGCCGGCTTCAAATTGCTCGAAGGCTTCAGCCAATGCCGCCGCACCGGCAAGATCGACTTCCACATCGGGATGGTCGAAGCCGTTTTTCAAGCCATTGACGATTTGTTCGATGCCGAACAGAACGATGAGGGCACCAGAAAGAGGAATTGCGGCATAAAGCGATGCAATCGGTGTATAAGAGGGCATGCGGAATGAACTGAAGCCTCTCAGGAAATTTTCATATCCGTAAACAACCATGAAGAGGCCGACAACGACGATCACCAGTCTGTTGATGACTTCCACGATTGTCCGTGTTGACCCATGCAGGCTTTCCGACAAGGCCGTGAGATAGAGATGGTCACTGCGGCGGGTGGCAACAGCCGTTCCAATGAAAATGCCATAGATGAAGAAGGTCGATGTGACCTCCTGCAACCACAACCATGGATGACCGCTCAGCCGGGTGGCAACGTCACACACTGTTGAGGCCGTAAAGCAGAATAATGTGATGCCACACAATACCATCAGTCCGCGTTCAAGCGGATCGAGGGCGGGCCATTTCAAATGACGCTGGCGCGGGGTTACCAAATCGGCGGGGCTGCTCATCGGTCAGTCTCTTTCATTTGGAAAGCGTTCGGGTGTATGCCGCAAAAGGACCATACTGGCCTAAAAGGCAGAAAACCTGCCGCATCTCGATCAAAATGCGGCAGGTTGTAAATGCTTTGGATCAAAGGCTTATTTGATGTCGCCGATGATCTTGGCCACTTTCACGGCATGCGGACCCAGCTCGGCGGCCAGCTTTTCGTTCATCGGGGCAGACAGTTTCATGAAGCTGTCGGTATTGACGTCTTCGACAACCTTCACACCCAGCGACTTCAATTTAGCCACCGACTGGTGTTCTAGCTCCAGCGCCTTGCCGGGTTGGTTGCGGGCCACTTCGCCTGCCGCTGCCATCACCCAGCCCTGCTGTTCAGCATTCAGGCTGTTCCAGGTCTTGTCGCTGACCCACAACAGGCTGTTGTTGGCTTCATGATTGGTCATGGAGAGCACTGGGGCGACTTCGTAATGCTTGTTCAGCAGATAGACGTTGACGCCGTTTTCAGCCACATCGACCACACCGGTCTGCAACGAGGTATAGACACTGCCGAAAGGCATGTGGACGGTCTGCGAGCCATAGACGGGGAAGGTGGCATCTTCGGTTGCTGTCGCCTGCACGCGGACCTTCAGGCCCTTCATGTCGTCAACCGACTTGATTTCCTTCTTGGAATACATGTTGCGCAGGCCGAGGGTCTGCAATGCGATGACCTTTGCCCCTTGGACGGTCTCGCTCAGCATGTCGCGCACAGCCGCGGACAATTCCGGGCTGGCCAGTGACTTCACCAGATGCGCCTCGTTGCGGAAGAGGAAGTGCAAGGACATCACACCGGCCTGTGGCGAGACGGTGGCGGTGTTGGCTGAAGAGGTGATGATGAAATCAATGTCACCGTTTTTGACCATCTGCAACAATTGCGGTTCCTGGCCGAGCTGGCCGCCGGGGAACTGGTCGATGATCATGGTCTTTTTGCTCAGCTCGCCGAGCTTGGCACCGAAGATGTCGCCCGAGACATTGTAGCCGCTTTTCAGGGGCTGGTCATAAGCGAAACGGAAACGGCGCTCCTGCGCCTCTGCACCCGAAATCGACATGCCGGCAACCAGTGCGGCTGCGGCTCCGAGAACGATTACACGGCGGGTAGACTGAAGACTGGTTTTTGACATGGGGTATCCTCCTGTTGATTATTTTTTTTAAGGCAACACAGGATCGGATAAATGTAAACCACAAATATGCAATCCGTGATTGTCGCGCCTGCATGAATAATGGTCATTTTATGACGGGGTCTCTTATCCATCCTCAAAAATGCATCATTTCCGGCTGGTCATAATAAATATTCATGTTCCGTGACCTTGTGTATAAATGCGCGGGAAAAGGGCGGTCTTCTTTGTAATTCTTGCAAATCGCGCTGGCGCGTTCTGAATCGCCTGCTCGAGGATCGGGCGTGGGTCTTGTCAGTCCATGGCTTTTATGGAACGGATAACAGGCCGTCTTTTCCCCATGAAAAAATCCGCTATCGGGTCTTCTGTCGCATGAATCAGGTAAAGTGATTGTGGTCAGGATGTCCGTTTAACCCGCAAGAGTGAAACCATGTCGGTCAAAGTGTTTGGTGAGGTGGATGGCCAGACCATCTCCGAAATCGTTCTCAAAAATGCCAGCGGTGCCACCGCCAGCGTGATCACCTGGGGCGCTGTGTTGCGCGATCTGGTGGTGCCTTCGGCCCATGGCCCGCAACGGGTGGTGGTGGGGCTGGAAACGCTCGAGGATTATCGCGCCTATTCCTCCCATGCCGGGGCCATTGCCGGCCGCTTTGCCAACCGGATCCAGCACGGCACTTTTACGCTGGAAGGCAAGACCTACCAACTGCCCTTGAACGAGGCGAACACCAATTCACTGCACGGGGGCGGCAAGGGCTTCGGCAAGCGGCCATGGCAACTGGCCTGGCATAGCGAGGATGCGGTGGCTCTCACCCTGTTCTCGCCCGATGGCGATGCCAATTTTCCCGGCAATATGACCGTAACCTGCATCTATCGTTTGCTCGATCCGGGCACGATCCGCGTCGAGATGAGCGCCACCACCGACGCACCGACGGTGATCAATCTCGCGCATCACTCCTATTTCAATCTCGACGGGTCGCCCGATGTGCTGGATCACCATGTCCAGATCAATGCCGATTTCTACACACCGAGCTATCCCGATACGATCCCGACCGGTGAAATCCATGCGGTCAAGGATACGGAGTTCGATTTCAACCGCATGCGTCCTTTCCGCGACCGGATGGCGGCCGATCCGCAACTCTATGACCACAATTTCGTGTTGCGCGGTGCGCGGGGGGCCTTACAGCATGTCGCCTCGGTCCGTTCGCCCAAGAACGGTTTGCAGATGGATGTCCTGACCACCGAACCCGCCATCCAGTTTTATGACGGGGCCAAGCTGAAAATTCCGGTGCCTGGTCTGGGCGGTGCGCAATATGGCGCACATGCGGGCCTGTGTCTGGAAACCCAATATTACCCCAATAGTCCCAATCATCGCCACTTCACCGATTCGACCCTGATGCCGGATGATGTCTATCGTCACACCGTCGAATATCGTTTCGCGTGATGTCCTCCCGTTCGCCCCAATCCGGATTGATCCTGTGTTCCGGCATTGCGACGCAGGATTTTGTGTTCGGCGTGGACCGGATGCCCGACCGCGCGACAAAATATCGCGCCCGTCAATTTGCCTGCGGCGGTGGCGGCAGTGCCGCCAATTATGCCGCAACGGTGGCGCGTCTGGGCGGCCAAGTCGGGCTTGTGTCGCGCTTGGGTGAAGATTCGATCGGTGATGGCATTGTGGCCGAGCTGGTCGGTGACGGGGTCGATTGCCGTTTCATGAAACGGTTTGCCGGACATCAATCCTCGCTCTCGGCCATTGTGGTCGATCCGCAAGGCGAGCGGATGATCATTCTCTATATGGACAACGAATTGCCGGTGACAGCCGAGTGGGTTCCGGAATTGCCGCCCGAAACGGTGGCGGTGCTGGTTGATTCCCGTTGGCCGCAGGGCAATCTTGTGATGTTGCAACGGTCCAAGGCCAAGGGCATTCACGCCATTCTGGATGGTGATCTGCCCGGTGTGTCGATCGAGGCGATCCAGACGGCCACAATAGTGGCCTTTTCCTCCGAGGGACTGGCCGCCAGCACCAACGAGACCTCGCTGGAAGCCGGTTTGCGCAAGGCGGCATCATGGTCGGATGCCACCATGATTGTCACACAGGGCGGGGATGGTGTGTCGTGGCTTGATCAGGGCGAATTCCATCACATGCCCGCCTATCGGGTCGAGGCGGTTGATACTTTGGGGGCCGGGGACGTGTTCCACGGGGCATTGGCACTGGCCGTTGCCGAAGGGCAACCGCTGGAGCAGGCCCTGCGCTTTTCCAGTGCCGCGGCCGCAATCAAGGTGTCCCGCTTTGGCGGGCGGCTTGGTGCGCCCGATCGGGCCGAATTGCTGGCCTTTATGGCCGCCCATGCCTCCGATCTCGCTGAAGGTGCTTTTTAATGGTGTCTTCCGCCTTTGTGCGCCTTGTCGGGCCGGGGATCGGGCTGTCGGTCCTTGTGGCGTTGGCCTCCCATGTCGCCGAGCGTGTATTGGCCGGCAGTTTGGGCAAGCCTGTTCCGGCGGCCGTTCTGGCGCTGGTGATCGGCATGGCCGCTCACGGGATCAGCCGTCATCCGGTCTTTACAGCAGGGCTGACCTTCTCATCCAAAAAATTGTTGCAGGTGGCCATTGCCCTGTTGGGCCTGCGCATTGTGTTGGGTGATATCGTATCGCTGGGCCTGACAACGGTGCTGATCGTTGTCGGGTCGATGGCGGTCACGCTGGTCGGCGGTGTTGTGCTGGCACGGCTTCTGGGGCGGTCCGAGGCTTATGGAGCGCTGGCAGGCGGTGCGACAGCCATTTGCGGGGCCTCAGCGGCGCTGGCGATTTCCTCGGTCATTCCCGATCAACAGCGCAAGGATGCCGATACCGCCTTTGTGGTGCTGGCATGCAATCTTTTGGCGACACTGGCCATGATCGGCTATCCGCTGGTGGCGGGCTGGTTGCATTTCGACGAGCGGTTGACCGGCATTTTCCTCGGCGCCAGCATCCATGATGTGGCGCAGGTCGTCGGTGCGGGTCTGTCGGTCTCGGAAGCGACAGCGGGGACAGCCACGATTGTCAAAATTTTCAGGGTCTTCCTGCTGTTGCCGGTGGTGCTGGCCATCGGCCTGTTTTTGCGCCGTGACAAGGGCAACGATGGCGGGGCCATCAAGGCAAAAGTGCCTGTACCGCTGTTTGCTTTCGCGTTTCTGGCTTTGGCAGGGCTGAACAGTCTTGAAGTGGTTCCGCAGGCCCTGCGTCTGGCTTTGCTTGATGGGTCGCGCTGGGGCTTGCTGGTTGCCATTGCCGCTTTGGGCCTCAATACCTCGATCGAGGCCCTTGTGAAGCTCGGTTGGCGTCACATGCTGGTCATGGTTGTACTGATGCTGGTGATCGGACTGGCCAGTCTTGTCCCGATCGCGCTCCTGCTCTGATCCGGCTTACAGGAAGCCGATCGAGAACCACGGCACGGCGGCCACCACAATCAGGCCGATCAGCAAAGCCAGCATATAGGTCCAGATCGGCCGCATGCCTTCATCGGGATGGACGCGGCCAATGGCGCAGGCCGCGTAATAGCCGACCCCGAAGGGTGGCGAGAACAGGCCAAGCCCCATCGCCAGAATAACCACCATGGCATAATGCACCTCGTGAATGCCCACGGCCTTGGCAATGGGAAACAGCAAGGGGCCGAACAGCACAATGGCCGGTATGCCTTCCAGCACACTGCCAAGCACGATAAAGGCAATGATCGAGACGATCATGAACGAGGTTGCCCCACCCGGCAGGCTGGTCATGGCTTGCGCCAGAGTGCGCGAGAAGCCCGATTGTGTCAGCCCCCATGCCATGGCCGAGGCCGCGCCGATGATAAACAAAATCGCGCCCGACAGGCTGGCGGTTTCCACCAGCATGGGCTTGAGCCGTTTGAGGTCGAACTGGCGATAGATCAGCACGCCCGCCAGCACCGAATAGGCAATGCCGATGGTCGACACCTCGGTTGCGGTGGCAACCCCTTCGACCACAGCGGCGCGGATCACGAATGGCAGGGCCAGCGCAGGCAGGGCAATCAGAAAACTGCGCCAGACAACCGACGAGGAGGCGCGGACCACATGCGACAGATCTTCGTTGCGATAGCGGTGCGCCACAACCACGCACAGGCCGACGGCCAGCACCAGACCGGGCACCATGCCGCCGGTAAACAAAGCGGCAATCGACACGCCGGTGACCGAGCCGATGGTGATCAGCACGATCGAGGGCGGAATGGTTTCTGTCTGCGCGCCGGTGGCGGCCAGCAGGGCCACCAGATCGCCGGGCTTGGCCCCGCGCTTCTGCATTTCGGGAAACAGGGCAGGGGCGACAGCGGCCATATCGGCTGCTTTCGAGCCGGAAATGCCCGAGACCAGATACATCGCACCGATCAGCACATAAGAGAGGCCACCACGCACATGGCCCAACAGGCTTGCCAGAAACTGCACCATGGCCTTGGCCATGCCGGTCATTTCGATCAGCAGGCCCAGAAACACAAACAGTGGCACAGCCAGCAGGATCAGATGGCTCATCCCTTCATCCATACGCCCCACCATCACCATGGTCGGCACACGTGTGGTCAAAGCCAGATAGCCGAATGTGGCAATGGCAAAGGAAATGCCGATCGGCACTCCCGCCAGCACGGCCGCCATGACAATCAGCACAAAGAAAATCACCAGATTGAGATTGCCCAGCGGCTTCAAAACCGGTCCGAGCTTCCAAAACAGGGCCACCAGAATAACCGTCATGGCCAAAGACAGCACCGCATGGGCCACTTCCGTTTGCCGCCACAGCCGCATACAGGCAAACAGAGCCATCAAGGCGATACCGACCGGAAAGGCGCTGGCCCGCCACGAGCCGGAAATTTCCAGTGCCGAGGTGGTAATGAAGGATTCTTCATAGGCATATTCGACAGCTGAATGGCCGACGAGCACGAAGAACGCCAGAGCCACAGCGAGCGCGAGCGCATCGAAAAACTGCGATTTGCGCGCACTCATCATGCTGACAAGGGCTGTCATCCGCATATGGCTGTTGTGCCGCACAGCAATCACCGCGCCAAACATCGCCAGCCATAAGAACAGGGTCGAAGCCAGTTCGTCCGACCATGTCAGTGGTTTTTGCAGGAGATAGCGCGACACCACGCCTGCAAACAGAATAACGACTTCAGCCGCGACCAATATGGCGGCGATGGTTTCGATCGCCGAACCGACCAACCGGTCCACACATCCGAGCCATTGCGGGCCGTTGGTATGTTCCGGAACGGTCCCGCCATGAGGGGAAGAATGATCCATTGGCTGAAGTCCTTATCTTGGGTGCAATCAGCTGAGTTTGCCGACCGAGGCTTCAAGCGTCGACCAGGCCTGATCACCGAACTTCTGCTTCCACTCGGTGTAGAAACCGGCGGCGCGCAGCTTGTCGCGGAAGGCGGTGGCGTTGACATCGTTGAACTTCATGCCTTTGGAAATCAACTGCTCGCGCAGGGTCTTTTCCAGAGCCGCCACATCATTGCGCTCGGCCAGACCGGCCGCATTGATATGTTTGGCCACGATATCCTGAATGTCTTTCGGCAAAGCATCCCAGTTGCGGCGGTTGGCAAGGAACCAGAAGCCGTCCCACATATGGTTGGTGGTCGAGCAGAAGCTCTGGACTTCATAGAGCTTGGCCGTGTCGATGATGGCGAGCGGGTTTTCCTGACCGTCGACAACCTTCGACTGCAAGGCCGAATAGGTCTCGTTGAAGTTGATGGTGGTCGGAGCCGCACCGAAGGCCTTGAACATCGAGGTCCACAGCGGCGCAGGCGGAACACGCAGTTTCATGCCGTCGAAATCGGCAGGCGAGGTGATCGGCTTGGTGCTGGTGGTGGTCTGGCGGAAACCGTTGTCCCAGATTTTGTCGAAGGCAAAAATCTGGCGGCTTTTGGCAATTTCCTCGCGGATGAAGTTGCCCAATGCGCCGTCCATGGCTTTCCACACGGAGTCATAATTTTCAAAGGCGAAACCGACACCGCTGATGGCGGCGGTCGGGACCAGTGTCGACAGGATCAGACCGGACAGGGTGAAGAAATCCACTGCGCCATTGCGGATCTGCCCCAAAGTATCGGTATCGGAACCGAGCTGGCTCGAAGGGAAAATCTGCAGTTCGAAACGGCCTTTGGTTTCGTCCTTGATTTTTTCTGCGGCTTCCTGCGCGCGCTTGTTGAGCGGGTGGGTCAGGGCCAGATTGTTGGCGAATTTATAGGTGAATTCGGCCGCGCGTGCGCCTCCGATCGAAAAGGTGGTCACACCGGCGGCGGCGGCACCCATGGTAAAATGACGGCGTGTCAAACGGGCCATAGTCTCTCTCCCTCAACGTTTAATGTCCGGCGGACCGGACTGTTTGTATCGATGCAAGTGTGGATTAATCTGCCGCACGAGTCATATTATCTTTAGCCAATCACCACAGATAAATCCAAATCTTTTCGTGAATTTCCGTTCGCCAAGGGTTGGGCAGGCGCGGTATCTGTCAACAGGAATAGGCCAGCCATGCGCAATCGGTGGTTTTCATCGGGCGCAAAACAACCGATTGTAGGCCTACACAAGACCAGTCAAAACTTCGGGAGAGTCATCATGGGTCAGGCGGCACAGCATCCAAAGGGCGGGATCAAACGGCAGACCGACCGCGTCATGAATCTGGCCCATTGGCTGACCCAGAATGCCCGCCGTTTTCCCGATCTGCCCGGCTTTATCTGGGGGGATCGACAGTGGACATGGCGCGAGATCGATCAGGCCGTATCAAGCCTTGCCGCAGGGCTTGCGGCGGCAGGCATTGAAAAGGGCGACCGCATCCTCGTCCATTCCAAAAATTCCGAGGAAATGTTCTGGTCGATGTTTGCGACCTTCCGGCTCGGGGCGGTCTGGGTGCCGACCAATTTCCGCCTGTTGCCCGAAGAAGTGATTTACCTTGCGACCTCGTCGGGGGCGAAAGCCTTTCTGTGCCATGGCGATTTTCCCGACCATGCCAAAGTGGTTGCCGAGCATGCCCCCGATGTCCAATTCATCTGGCGGATGAATGGCGGCACTTTGGGGGATGACAGCGTGGCCGGGGTGGTTGCCCGCCATGCGGCAGACACCACCCCCAATGCAATGGTCGATTACAACGATCCGTGCTGGTTTTTCTTTACCTCCGGCACGACCGGCCGTTCTAAGGCTTCGGTCCTGACCCATGGGCAGATGGGCTTTGTCATCACCAACCATCTGTGCGACCTGTTGCCCGACACCACCGAACGCGATGCCTCGCTTGTCGTCGCACCCCTCAGCCACGGGGCGGGGGTGCACCAGCTCAACATGGTGGCGCGTGGCGCGCCGACCATTCTGTTGCCCACCGAGCGTTTCGATATCGAGGAAGCCTATCGGCTCATCCAGACCTATCGCATCACCAATATGTTTACGGTGCCGACCATCCTGAAAATGCTGGTCGAGCATCCTGCCGTTGACCGCTATGACCATTCCTCCTTGCGCAGGGTGATCTATGCGGGGGCGCCGATGTATCGCGAGGACCAGAAAACCGCGCTGGCGAAGCTGGGGGCGGTGATCATCCAGTATTTCGGCCTGGGCGAGGTCACGGGCAATATCACGGTGTTGCCGCCTGCCTTGCATGATCCGGTCGATAGTCCGCATGCGCGCATCGGCACCTGCGGCTTCGAGCGCACCGGCATGCAGGTGTCGATCCAGGATGATCACGGCAAGGAGCTCGCCCCGTTTGAAACCGGCGAAATCTGTTGCATCGGTCCGGCGGTGTTTGCCGGCTATTACGACAATGACGAGGCCAATGCCAAAGCCTTCCGCGATGGCTGGTTCCGCACCGGCGATCTCGGACATATGGACAATGAGGGCTTTGTCTATATTACCGGCCGCGCCTCGGACATGTATATTTCGGGCGGGTCCAATGTCTATCCGCGCGAGATCGAGGAAAAGATGCTGACCCATCCGGCCATTCTCGAGGCGGCGGTGGTGGGTGTGCCTGATCCCTTGTGGGGCGAGGTCGGTGTGGCGGTGTGCGTGATGCGCGAGGGCCAGCATGTCGACGAGCAGGAATTGGGGGCCTTTCTGGCCGAAAAAATGACCCGTTATAAGTTGCCGCGCCGCATCTTCTTCTGGGATGCCCTGCCCAAATCCGGCTATGGCAAAGTCCCCAAACGGCTGATCAAGGAACAGTTGGAAGAACGGGGCGAATTGCCGCTTGCACCGGTAAAGGGGGCATGATGAACCAGCCGCGCACGATCAAACAGCCCGGACCGGCCTTCCCCGAACGCATCGTGGCCGTGGAGGGGCGGGGTCGCCCGATCACCCTGACGCTCGAAGCCGGACGCTTGCTGGTCGATACACTCGCCGAAGGCTTCAAGGCGCAAGGCTTTGCCGGCGGCACGGTCGATATGGCCGGCGTGGTGCTGTCACCCTTTGCCTATGTCATGCCCGCTTTGTCGAAAACCGGAGAAAACGCGGCCTTTTACAGCGATATTTTCCGCCCAGCTCACCCTGTTACCATTGGGCAGGGGCAGATGAGCCTCGGGCGGCGGGACGGCAAGCCGTTCTTCCATTGCCATGCCCTGTGGCAGGAAAGTGACGGGCAGACCCATGGCGGGCATCTGATGCCCGATGAAACCTGCGTCGCGCAAACCATCACGGTGCAGGCCTATGGGGTGGATGGGGCGATTTTCGAGGCCAATCCCGATCCGGAAACCAATTTCAAACTGTTCGGTCCGGTCAGCGAGCCTGATCATGGCAGTGGGGCGGTGCAACGGTGCTTTGCAATCCGCTTGCGGCCCAATCAGGATTTCCATGCCGCTCTGGAAGGATTTTGCCGCGAACACGGGATCACCGAGGCCCGGATTTATGGCGGGGTAGGCTCTACCATTGAGGCACGGTTCGATGATGGCCGCGCCACCCGCAATTTCGCCACCGAGGTTTTTATCAATCACGGACTGGTCACCCCTGATGCATCGGGGGCACTGGTGGCGCAACTGGATGTCGGGCTGGTCGACTATCAGGGGCAAACGGCATCCGGCGTGCTGTTGCGCGGTGATAATCCGGTTTTGATGACCTTTGAACTGGTGTTGGCCCAGACCGATTGATGA
The DNA here is from genome assembly GCA_947455455.1 of Hyphomicrobiales bacterium. Classification (GTDB taxonomy): domain Bacteria; phylum Pseudomonadota; class Alphaproteobacteria; order Rhizobiales; family Beijerinckiaceae; genus CAIYZJ01. Next base: position 6,835 of record CANGOE010000037.1, on the reverse strand, counting down.
CGGGATGTCCGATTGACAAACCCCGTGCTTGTCCCCGAAGCTAGGGTTTCTCAAGGTTCGGATCGGCGGGATGTCACAGATGACAGGCAGATGCGCAGGCATGAAGGGGCTGGCTTTGGCCTTCACCTTGATGCTGGTGCTTGGCTGGCCAATGACCGGGCAGGCCCAAACCCGCCCCGATGATTGCACCGATCTCTATGCGGCCAAACTCTATCCGGTTGCGCTCTCAGCCTGCCAGAGTCAGGCCGAGGCCAAGGACAGTTCTGCCCAATTCACCCTCGGATTGATGTATTATCTGGGGCAGGGCACCGTCCAGGACTATGGCAAGGCCTTTGTCTGGTTCAAAAGAGCCGCCAAAGCCGGGCATCTGGGCGCCCAGAACAATGTCGGCTATCTCTATTTCAACGGGCAGTCGGTGCCGCAAGACTATCTGCGGGCCTATGTCTGGTTCTCGCTGGCCGCGGCTTCCGGCTATAGCGAGGCCGCCCGCTATCGCGATATGGCCGCCAGTAAATTAAGCCCCGACCAGCGGGTGCAAGGGCAGGGCATGGCCACCGCCTGCAGCAATTCAAAATTCGAAATGTGCGAATAATCTTGCTGTCAGAACTGGCAAGCCGTTCTCAGCAGAATTGTGACCTGTGGTTGCAATGCGCCTATCAATCAACCTTGCTATAGGCTGGCACTGGTATAGGCTGATGGGGTGGTTCAGCGTTGTTGCGCTTTCAACAATGCGCAACCGCCCGATGATAAGGGAGGGAATCGATGAAGATCTGGTCCGTCCGCTTGCTTCTCGCTCTGGCTATCGGGTTGAGCCTGTCGCCCTTGGCCAAAGCCCAACAAGACCGCCGCTCGGCCAATATGCTGATCACCGGTTGCCACTATCTGGTGGATGATCCGGTTGCGGTCACCCAACAGCAAATGGAAATGGCTGATGTCTGTGCTAATGCGGTCGCTTCGGTTCTGCATTTTGGCCGCGAATTGCAAGGCAATATGGCTTTTTGTCCGCCGCGTGACACCGAGCCGTCCGATGCGGCCCGCCATATTGTCGCCTATCTCAAAGCCCATCCGGGCCGGATGAACGAGCGGTTTGATTTGCTGTCCTACGGAGCTTTAAGGCAGGCTTGGCCCTGTCATTAGGCCTTCGATGGTCACTCGGCGTCTTTGGAAGTGTCCGCTTCGGGCGCAAGCACCGGCTTGGTTGAAATCGCAAAGCGCTTTTGCGCCATCTCGTACCAGTCCTCGCCTTTGAGCGAGCGGCCACGCGGCGTTGGCGAACCGATCTTACTGCGTTTGGCAGCGGCGCGGCGTTTCACCAATGTTTTCAGTTGATCCTTGGGTGGTTTGACCATGCCGGTTCAACAATCCAGATTATTGATTTTGCTTGAAGATTTTCATCTCCCTGCGCCATCCATTTCATTTGGGTCAATCATCTTAACGATTTATTAACCATTCCATCAAGAAAGAACGGTTTCCTGTGCAACAATTTTAATCATATTCAGAAAAAACTTGATTTTAAAAAAGAATCATCGCGCTTCGAATATAGGGCAGGCGGATACACCGCCTGTGCGGATAGGCCAAAACGGTCTCCAGCTCCATGCAATTGCCATAGGCAATGACCGATTGATGCTTGTTGAGCATGCGGTAATTGTTCTGCATGAAGCGGTCGAGAATTTCCTTGCCGAACGGATTATACAGAAACACGAACCAGCGCTTGTCTCCAAGCCGCCATTCTGCCGCATCGCCGGTGAAGAAGTCGATCGGCCCCGAAATGGTCGAGCCGGCATGGTTTTTTTCGGCAATGTCGATAAATTCCGGCACGAAATCAAAGCCGGCAATGCTGGCAAAGGGCATGTTCTCGCGGACATAGAGTGTCACGATCCCTTTGCCGCATCCGGCATCGAGAAAGTGGAACTCGCGCGGGTCAAGACCGGCCTGCTCGATCATCTCGTCGATATCATGCAACCAGAACGGCATGAAATGGCGGGCATACTGCTTGTTGGGCGAGGGCGTATCGAATTCGCGCACCATCACATGCCGCCAGTCCGCAATCTTGCGGCTGTGCAGAAAATACTGGTTGCGCCATTTGTTGATCATCCGGCGCAACCGGAAATGCAGGCTATCGCATTGGGTTGGCATGGCCATATCTCGCACGCAACATCAAACACCCTTGTCATGCCCTGTTGCCGGGGCAACGGCAAGCCCGAAAGGGCGGATGGGAGGATTCAAGTTTTGGCCGGCGTGACCGTCTCTTAATCCAACAAGAGGTGATGTCATGTTTGATGCCATTCGTGCCGTTCAGTCCGTCACAGATGCTCCCTATCATCGGCCCCAGCCGGTGGAAGCCCGCTCGAACAAGCCTGTTTTCAGCCTTGATCTGGCCGCTCCCATGGCCCCTGTTGCTTATTCAGCCCCGATCGAGCCTGCCTATAATGCATCGGCCCTGTCGGTCATCCAGTCGGCCATTCTGCATCATGATTATCCGGTCGATGTCAAAAAGATCGAAGACCAGCGTCGCCGCGCCGATCAGCGCATCGGTTCGCATGCCGCCCATTATTCGGTGATGGCCCTGATTGACGGGATGATGCTGGAAGGCCACTGAGCCTTCAGGCATTGAACAGTTGAAGATATAAATCCGACGGAATTAGGTCATGGACAAAGCGCGGTCGCGCGCATGGCCGATATGGACGGCAAAGGCCTCGGCCGCTTTCATGCCGTCGCGCGAGGCCAAGGCCTCGATCAGCATCAGATGCTCCTGCATCACGGGGACGACCAGCAACGGATGCAACCGTGTCCGGCTCTGGCGGATCAGCCTGATCTTGATGGAATTGATGCGGTAGGCGTTGGAAATGATCGCATTGCCAAGAAAATCGATCACGGCATCATGGAAACCGTCATCCAGCTTTTGCGCGGTCTCGATCAGGTCGGGCGTGACCCGCTGTTCGGCCTGCGCTAGAATATCGGCATGGGCCTTCAGCCAGCGTTCGATCTCATCGGCAGGGGCCGTGATGGCAAAATGGGCGGCGGCTTCGCGTTCCAGAATGGTGCGGAACTGGAAAGCGTCCCGCACCAGATTGAGATCGACATTGGCAATCTGCATCCCGCGTTGCGGCACGGTGCGGATCAATCCTTCCGCTTCCAGCCGCGGGATCAGCTCGCGGATCGCCCCCAAGGTCAGGCCGGTCAGCGCGACAAGCTCGCGTTGCGAGATGAACTGGCCGGGGGCCAGCTCATTCGCCAACAGATGCTGTGTGAAACTGGCATAGGCCTTGTCACGCAGTTTGGCTTGATCATGCAAAAGGATCGGCTCGGTCATAGAGGGCGAAGGCCTTATTTGGACTTTTTGGAAGGCGGGAAGATCTGGTCGAACGCCGTCACCAGTTTTCTGGATTGTGCGGCCGACATGTCTCCCAACGGCGGACGCATCCGCTGCCAACCTTTATAACCGGTGCGATGGGCCAGCAAGGCTTTGATCGCTGGCATAAAGGCGTAAACCAAAACGGCATCAACCGCTTTGTGGATTTTGGCATTGTCCTTGCCGTCTACCGCCAGGGGGCGCAACTCTTTGGGGCACAGATTGGCCAGACCGCAGATCGAGCCTGCCGCGCCGTGTTTGACGGCATTGGCCAGTTGGCGTTCGTCACCCACCAGAATTTGCAGATCGCTGTGATCGGCCAGCAAGGTGGCGGTGTTTTCGGCCGAGCCGCTGGAATCCTTCACGCCGATAATGGCCTTGGGATAGGCTTTCTTGAGCTTGGCCACCAGATTGGGCGAAATGCCGACCCGGGTCATGGAGGGGATGTGATAAAGGATGATGTCGCGCAACTGGCCGCCAATGCCTTCAAACACGGCCGAATACCAGCGGAACAGGCCCGCATCATCGGCACTGGAGAAATAGAAAGGCGGAGCCAGCAGAATGGCGCGGCAATTGGCCTCATAGGCGATTTTGCACTGGTCGATCACTTCCTGCGTGGTGCAGGCCGCCACACCCAGAGTGACGGTATTCATGTCAAAACCGGCACCAGCGAAATAGGACATGGTCGTGATGCGTTCTTTGGTGCTGATGGACGCACCTTCGCCGGTCGTGCCGAACACGGTGACGCCGTCGCAACCATGGGCCAAAGTCCAGCGCGCATGCTCGCTGAAAGCAGGCAGATCAATAGTATCCTGACTGGTGAATGGGGTAGACAAGGCGCAGCTCAGACCGATCCGGCTTGCTGCTTTTTTTGATTTTGACATAACACTCCTCCAATGAACGAAATTGGAGAATGGACCGACGGGACCAGTTTCGTCAACACTGACATGTCAGATCATGCATCATTCATTGATCAAAACGTCCATAAGCGCGGGTGACGGTCGCAATTCTCATCTGGTAATCCTCATACCAGCGTTCGCGTCCCAGCTTTTGGGCGATCAGGTGCCGGCTGTCGGCCTTCCAGTCGGCCACCGCCTGTTCCGTGGTCCAGTATGACACCGTGATGCCGAAGCCTTCGCTGTCCCGCGTTGATTCGGCCCCCAGACAGCCTTCATGCGCCAGCGCCAGCGTGACCATCAGCGCCGACATGGCCTGATAGCCCTCGTCATCTCCCGAGTGCTGGGAGGAGAAGATCACCGCCACATAGGGCGGGGCGGGTGTTCGGGCAAAGCGCGCCATCAGACAAGGGCCAGTGCCGCCCCGAACAGGCCGAGCGCGAAGACCGTATGCCCGACCACGTTCAAAAAGCGGACCTGCCATTTATTGGCGCGCTTGTTGGCGGCCCAGCCCGCGCCCATGCCCGGTTGCAACAGGAACCAGCCCGCACCGACGGTCACCCAGCCGACGATCAAAGCCGGCAGGAAAGTGGGGGCCGCCATCCATTCGGCTCCACCCCAGAGCAGTAACGCGGCGGCGTAGATGATCCCGATCACATAATGGGCTATCCAGCCAATGGCTGTTTCATAGCGCACAGACGGTGTCTGGCCGATATCGCCATGGAAGATGCGACCGCGCGGCACGTAAGCGAACCAGCGGCCAATCAGCGTCCAGTTGGCAGGGGGGAGACCGAACAGCAATTTCAAAATGATGGCCCAGACATCCATCGCCGCCGTTGCAACACAACCCATGATCAACGAGCGCAGGATCAAATCAGACATCGGGTAGGCCTTATCATCATGATGGAAACAATCATGCCCGCGCGTCATGGTGACCGGAGCGGGACATCTTATGAGTCTTTAGACTATGGCATCTGTGCTGATGTTCAAGCAAAAATCGGTTTTGCGAAAGGACAAGCGGGATTTCGGAGCAAAGCGGACTAAAACATTCGCATTTTATGCCGTTTGTCCGTTATACTGTCGCCAGTTGTGTAGAGGTGCGTGGAATATGTGGAATTTGCGGTTTTGGCAGGCGAAAGCCTTGACCTTGAGTGCTTTGGCCTTGCTGGCCTGTCTCGTCGTGCCGTTTGCGGCATCGGCACAGGTCAGCCAGGACCAGTTCGAGCGCACCTCGCTGTTTCGCAATCTGATGGAAGCCTCCTATTGCATCGGGACCATCGACCGCAAACTCGAGCAGACCAATGTCTGCAACAATCTGCAAAAATTCCAGGAAGGCGAAGTGCGCGACCATTGGCAACGGTTTTGTAAAGACAATGCCGCGCTCAAAGACCGCTATCTGCGCTTTCTGAAAAACAACGACTTCCGGATGCGCTATTCCTCGGCCAGTTCGTCCGTGGCCCAGCAGGAAGGGCGGGATGCGGCCGATGCCTGCACCTTCGCCAAAATCCGCAAGGTCTGTCCGACCTATGACGGTGAATGTGTCAATAAGATTCCCACGTGCGCCCGCCTCAATGCCTGCGAAACGCCCCGCGCCCCTTTCTGATCTCGGAGACTTGATCCAGACCAAAAAAAACGGGGCCATCAGGCCCCGTTGTCATATCTGTGGTCCGATGAGGTGTCAGACCGGATCTGGGCGGAACGATTTGACATTGCCGCCACTGCGCGGATAGTCGCCATCGTCTGTATCCGAGCCATAGGCCGTACCGTCATCCATATAGCGGGCGCGTAGGGTGGACAGTTCAAGCTGCAAGCGGGTGCGTTCCTTGCGCACCGACTCCAGACGGCCCTCGGCAAGACCGCGTTCGGATTTCTCGCGTTCCAGTTCGGTGATCAATTCGGCAATGCGCTTGGACTGGGCTTCCATCGACAGGCGGTTCTTGTGCTCGGAGCGGCTGAGCTGTTCGGCCAGTTGCGACATTTTGTCTTCGTTCTGGGAGATGATGGCATCCTTGGCCTTCATCGCCTTTTCGAGCATGCCTGTACGGTCCTTGAGGGCGGAACGGGCCTGTTCGAGGTTCTTGATCTCGTTCTGCATCGAGTCCTGATCGAGAGCCATTTTCTCGGTCGACTTTTCGAGGCGGCGGATGGTGCCCTTGAGTTCGACCTGTCCACGCTCTGCGGCGCGGAAGGCTTCGGAACGGGCATTGACCTCGTTGCGGGCATCCGACAACAGCTTTTCAAGCATTTCGTTGCGCTTGAGCAGGGCTTCGACACGGCCTTCATAAGTGCGCTTCTCGGCGGCGGCCGTGGTCGACACTTCGTCATACTGGGCCAGCAGGCGGGTACGCTCGTTCTCGGCATCGGCCATCGCCTGCTTCAGGCCCGTAATCTGGTTCATACGGTTGAGCATTTCGGTCTCGGCATGGGCGAGACGTTGCGACAGGTTGTTGAGTTCGATCGACGAATTGGTGAAGAGCTGTTCCAGATTGGCCAGTTCTTCGCGCAGGCTGGAATTCTTTTCGTTCAGCAGGCGGTTGTCGGCGGTCAGCTGGTTGATCTGCTGTTCGGCGAACATTTCGCGGTCACG
>CANGOE010000036.1 GCA_947455455.1 Hyphomicrobiales bacterium | reverse complement strand
ATCGTTGAAAACGCTGGCGTCGAAGGCTCCATCGTGGTCGGCAAGATCGGCGAGAACAAGTCGCAGACCTTCGGTTTCAACGCGCAGACCGAACAATATGTCGACATGCTCGAAGCCGGTATCGTCGATCCTGCCAAGGTTGTCCGTACAGCCCTGCAGGATGCCGCATCGGTTGCCGGTCTGTTGATCACCACCGAAGCCATGGTTGCCGAATTGCCAAAAGACAAGCCATCCATGCCAATGGGCGGCGGCGGCGGCATGGGCGGTATGGGTGGCATGGACTTCTAAGACGTCCGACACCTCCGCTCTTTGCAGAGATAGAAAAGCACAGCTTCGGCTGTGCTTTTTTTTGTTTTCCCGCAACCGGCACAGCCCCCATCTCCTCGGCTAAATGATTTTTAACCTGTTTGCCGCTACACACGACCTCATGCCCTCTCCCACAAGGCCTGTATGATGGAGTTTTATCTGCCCATTGCCGAATTGCCGGTGAATATCTGGCTCATTGTGGGGATGAGCGCGGTCGTCGGGTTTATTTCAGGCATGTTCGGGGTCGGGGGCGGGTTTCTCATCACCCCATTGCTGATTTTTTTGGGTATTCCGCCTGCGGTGGCGGTTGCCAGCGTCTCGACACAGATTGCCGCCTCGTCTCTGACCGCCCTGATCAGCTACTGGAAGCGGAGGGCGCTGGATATCAAACTCGGACTGGTTCTGCTGTCGGGCAGTTCGATCGGGACAGTGATCGGGGTGGCCACCTTCAATGCTCTCCGGCGGGTCGGCCAACTCGATCTGACCATCGGCCTCTCCTACATCATCCTGCTCGGCGGCATCGGCTTGCTGATGCTGTATGAGAGCCTGAAGGCCCTGCGGGCCAGACGGGGCGGCAGGACCGCCACACAGCCTCGCGGGGGCAACCATCCGTGGTATTTCGGCCTGCCGTTCAGAATGAGATTTGCGGCCTCCGGCCTTTATGTCAGCGTGATCCCCCTGTTGGTGATGGCGCTGGTTGTCGGCTTTTTCGGTGCGCTTCTCGGCATCGGCGGCGGGTTCATGATCGTGCCGGCGCTGATCTATCTGTTTCGGGTTCCCACAATGGTAGTGGTGGGCACCTCGATGTTTCAAATCCTGTTCAGCATGAGCGGCGCAACGCTTCTGCATGCCACCACCAATCATTCGGTTGATTTTGTGCTGGCGGGGTTGCTGATTGTCGGCGGGGTTTTCGGAGCCCAATTCGGGGCCCGTGCGGGCCGCCATCTCAAGGGCGAGCAGTTCCGCCTGTTGCTGGCGCTGATTGTGCTGGCGGTGGCTATGCGGTTTCTCGGCGAATTGGCCCTGAAGCCCGAAGATGTCTTCTCGCTTTCGGTTTCGACCAGTCCGGTTCCTATGACAGCGGGAGCGGCACAATGAAGCGGACCGGACCTCTTCTGGCCATGCTGGCCGTTCTGGTCTTCTGCATGGGGCAGGCGCGGGCCGAAAACCTGATCATTTCGCTTTCGTCCAGCCAGGTGGCGATTACATCAACCTATATCGGGACCGATCTGGTCATTTTCGGGGTGATCGGACGCGATCAGGCCTCTGCCACACGCTCCGAGCATTATGATATTGTTGTGTCGGCACGCGGACCGCGCAGTCACATGGTGGTGCGGGAAAAGGCCCCGTTCGGTCCCTTCTGGGTCAACCAGCGCGAGCAGAAATTCACCTTTGTTCCGGCCACCATGGCGGTGGCATCGAACCGTCCGCTTGACGACATCACTTCGCCCGAGATGCAAAGCCGGTATCAGCTCGGCCTCGACAGCGCGATGCTCACCGCCGACCGCCGCGACGAACGTTTTGTCAAAGCCCTGATCCGCCTCAAACAGCACGACCGGCTTTACGCCTCCCTGCCCCATAATGTCGAATTCATCACACCGAACGTGTTCAAAGCGGTTATTCCGGTGCCCGCGCGTGCTCCCACCGGACTGTATGATGTCGAAGTGGCCTTGCTGTCGGGAAGTGTAAGGCTTACGTCCCAATCGACCCATTTCGAAGTCATCAAAACCGGCTTCGAACAGGATGTTGCCGAAGCCGCCCGCTTGCATGGCTGGCTTTACGGTTTTGCCGCTTTGCTGATGGCTGGCCTGTTCGGCTGGCTCGCTACAATCGTTTTCCGTCGGGATTAGAAACACACCATGACCCAAACACCGGACACTCCCCATCATGACGACCGCACCATTCCCGCCATGGCCCTGTGGCTGGGCATGGGCGGGGCGATCCCCTTTGTCGGCCTGTCCGGCATCATGCTGTTGCAATATAGCGGGCTGGCAGGAGATAGCGGATGGCCCGACCGCTTGTTCTACCACCTGCTGATGACCTATGCGGCACTGATCGCCTCGTTTCTCGGCGGTATCCGCTGGGGACTTGCACTGCCTCTCAAGGAGGGCAACAGCCTGTTATGGGTTTCTGTCATTCCGAGTATTGTGGCATGGGTCGCGCTGGCCCTGCCGCGCCCCTATGACAATCTGGTGTTGATCGGTCTGTTTTTGTGGCTGGTGATCATCGATGTGCGCCTGGTTGTGAACGCAGTGGCACCACGCTGGTTCGGCACCTTGCGGATCGGGCTGACTGCGGTGGTGCTGTCCAGCCTGCTGGTCGGCCTGCTGGTCACTCTCAACGGCTAAGCAGAAGCGTCACAGCTTTTGCAACAGGCACAGCCAGCCCGGCACCGGCTGGCCCCTGTCCTGACGCACCGAGACGGCCTCCAGCGCCAGCACGCCAAAACCCGTATCACGGGCGCAGGCCTGCAGATAATGATCGGGATGGGCGGCGCGCAGATCCTCGCCGATCACCACGTGATCAGCGGGCGTGGACTGCGTGGTAAAGGCCAGCAGTCCCCCCGCCACAAGTGCATGATGGCAGGCCGCAAAGACCGGAAGCAAATCACCGATATAGACAAACACATCGGCGGCCGTCACCAGATCATAGGTTGCGGCAGTTTCTGCGTGTAAGGCGGTGACCACATCCTGACAGGCAAGCTGATCATACACGTCCTTGATCCGCGCCTGCGCCACCATAGCCGCCGACAGATCACAGCCCGCAATATAATCGGCGTGCTCCCGCAGACTGGCGGCCATCAAACCCGTCCCGCATCCGGCATCGAACACCCGTTTGAACCGCGTCTGGCGGGCCAGCACCATTCCGGCCAGCATTTGCGGCGCACGATACTGCAGGCTTTGTGTCAAATGGGTATCGAAACGGTCTGCATATTCATCAAACAGGGCGGCAATATAGCCATGACCCAGTGCTTGTCCGGCATCACCCACCCCCAATCGAGCCAGCCGCGGTTGCGCGCCCAGCACATCGGCCGGATGCAGGACCAGACACCGTTGCCAGGCGGCAATGGCGGCATCGTGCCGGTGGCACACCAATTCGGCATCGCCCAAAGCCAGCCAGGCCGGCGCCCAGTCCGGCACCAATTCGATCGCCTGCCGGAACAGATCCGCCGCTCCCTCGCCTTCCCCCTCTTTCAGCAGGGCCTCGCCATAGACATAGCGCCGGTCGGCCAGCAGATTGCCGGATTGGAGCAAAGCAGAGGGCGAGAGCGGAAAAGAATCAGTCATCACGTGTTGACCTGTCGGAGGAAGCGGGCACAGTAAGCGATAGCCGCAAAAGCCTCCCCGAACAATAAGCGCCCATGATAGCCACTATGTGATTTATGCCAAAAAACCAGTTTGGCCTGTCATGCGTAACCATAGCCCGTTTCAAGACCTGAAGGAGACATCATGACCTTGCGGATTATCTGTGGCCTTTTATTCGTCTTGCTCTCGGGTTCGATCATCTGGGCATTCAAGGCCGCGCCCTTTTGGGAGAGTTTCGACCTGATTTCGGCCAATCCGTGGGGCAAAGTCACCCTGATTGATCTCTATAGCGGCTTTGTCGCCTTTGCGATTGTCATCGGACTGGTCGATGGCCCGTGGATCGGCCTCATTGCCTTTTTACTTCTGTGTGTGCTCGGCAATGTTGTCAGCCTGGCTTGGCTGGCCCTGCACGGCTTTATGATCCTGTGGGACCTGATCGACAAAAGTCTGACTACGGCCCCTTAAACCGTCTCTAAAAGGCCGTTTCCGCGTCAAAACAGCATTTTTATCACTTTTGGTATCAAATTTATGACAGCCCCCCCTTGCGTTGCAACAAAAGTGAAAGAATGATGGAAACGCAATAGCCTACGAAACATCAGGGGGGATATGGAGTGGCCGAAGCGGAATTGCTGATCTTGGTAGCGGATGATCATCCATTGGTGCGTGGTGCGTTGCGGGAGGCGGTTCTGGGTCAATTGCCCGATGCCAAGGTGCTGGAAGCAGGGGCTTTCGACGAGGTGTCCAAAGCCCTGAACGACCATGGCGATCTGGATTTGATCCTGCTCGATCTGACCATGCCCGGCACGCAAGGCTTTTCCGGCCTGATGTATTTGCGCGCGCAATATCCCGGTACGCCGGTGATGATTGTGTCGGGCAACGAGGAACGCTCGACCATCCGCCATGCGATTGATTTCGGTGCCTCCGGTTTTATCCCCAAATCCGTCGATGTCGACACCATGCGCACGGCTATTCAAACCGTGCTGGATGGCGGCGCATGGACACCGTCCGATGTCGATCTCAGCCACCCTGTCGATCAGGAAACCAGCGATATCGTGCGGCGGCTCGGCAGTCTGACACCGCAACAGGTGCGGGTGCTGATGATGCTGTCGGAAGGCTTGCTGAACAAGCAAATCGCCTATGAATTATCGGTGTCGGAAGCCACCGTAAAAGCACATGTGTCCGCCATCTTGCAAAAGCTGGGCGTGGAAAGCCGCACTCAGGCGGTGATTGCCGCCTCCAAGATTGCCGCGGGCCAGTGGAGCCCGACAATCAGCTGACGGGGAAGGGTTGCGCCGTCCATCGAGCACTGGTGCGCCCGACCATTTCGCCGATATGGCTGAACCCTTGCGCTTCGATATGGCTGGCAAGGCCGTGTTTGATCGATGCGATCAAAGCGGGGCCATGATAGACGAGTGCGGAATAGAGCTGGATCAGGCTGGCTCCCGCCTCGATCTTGGCAATCGCGGCCTCAGCGCTATCGATGCCACCGACCCCGATTAACGGAAACTGCCCTTCGACCCGCTGATAGGTTTCGGCCAGAATACGGGTCGATAGCGCAAACAACGGTTTGCCGGACAATCCCCCCATCTCGGTCATCAGGGTCTTTTCCTGCAGGCTGGCAGGGCGTGACAGGGTGGTGTTGGTGACGATCATGCCGTCAATCCGGTGTTTGCGGGCAATCGCCACCAGATGGTCAAGATCGCTCAACCCCAGATCGGGGGCGATTTTGAGCAGGACAGGGCGGCGGCCGAACCGTTGGATCCCTGCGTCCCGCTCGGCCACCACACGGCCCAACAAATCATCGAGAGCGGCCTCGTGCTGGAGATCGCGCAAACCGGGGGTGTTGGGCGACGAAATATTGACCACAAAATAATCGGCCACCGCCAAAAAGGCCCTGATGCCACTGACATAATCAGCCGTGCGGTCTGTCGCATCCTTATTGGCCCCGATATTGACCCCGACCAGCCCGCCACGATGCCGCCGGGCCTCCAGCCTGCGCAACACCGCCGCATGGCCCTGATTGTTGAACCCGAAGCGGTTGATCACGGCCTCGTCCCGGCTGAGCCGGAACAGGCGCGGGCGCGGATTGCCCTGCTGGGGCAACGGGGTCACGGTTCCGATTTCACTGAACCCGCATCCCAACCGCATCAGCGCATCCGGCACTTCGGCGTTTTTGTCAAAGCCGGCCGCAACGCCGACCGGATTGGGAAAATCCAGACCGAAAGCCTGCACACGCAAACAAGGCGCATCGGGTTTGGCAGGAGGAAGCGGAAGCCATTTCAGCGCGGCAATGGTGGCATCATGCGCCTGTTCGGCATCCAGAGCATGCAGTGCCGGACGCACCAGAGAAAAGATCGGTCCCAACATCACAAAAGCCCCGCAAAATCATGTGTTCCATCAGCCCGCATCGGCAAAGGCTTTGCCCATACAACCTCGTCGAGGGCCAGAGGTCGATACAAATGCGGGAACAAAGCGCCGCCGCGCGACACTTCCCACACCAAACGTTCCCCCAAAGCCTCGCCATCGACAGCCAGAAGCCATTGATCATCCTGAAAGGCAAAATGCTTGGCCGCCGTTTCGCGCACCTGATCAGCCGAAGAAAAATGGATAAATCCATCAGCCAGATCGATCGGCGCACCGGTATAGACACCGGCCTGTTTGGCCTGCTCCCATGCCGTGCGCGCACAAATTTTGAAAATCATCATCGAAGCCACCCCGTTGGCACCCTTTACCCCATCGCGGCCATGCGCCGCAATGGCCGGACAGCCGACTGAAGACGGCCAGAATCTGGCCCGATCGGGTGATGCAGGGCGACAAAGGAGAAAACAGCCATTTACGGCTTTGATTCCTAATTGTAGAAGTTTTTATTCTTAATTTCTTGCCTGCCGCCGTTCCTTGGAGAGATATCATGATGTTAAGTCATAGCGAGATCTGGGCCGCCATTGATGCTGTTGCCGCGCGTGCCGGCTTGTCGGCCTCTGGGCTGGCCAAGCGCGCCGGTCTTGATCCCACCACCTTCAACCGCTCCAAGCGCATGTCTGCGGATGGCCGGCAACGCTGGCCTTCCACCGAATCGATCGCCAAGGTTCTCGATGCCACTGGAATTGATCTGGATACATTCATGGGGCTGATTCTGGCTGGCCATGGCCGCAAACAGATCAGCACGATACCGCTGATCGGCGCACAGGATGCCCAACTGCCCGAAGCCTTCACCGCAGAGGCCAAACCCCAGGGACCGCAATGGGATGAGTTGCCGTTTCCCGATGCCAGCGGCGACACAATCTATGCCGTCGAACTGGCAGGCACGGAAGGCGGCACACGCTACCAAGCCGGTGATGTGCTGATTGTGGCTCCCCATGCCTCCTTGCGGCGCGGCGACAAGGTGATGTTGCATGGCAAGGACCACCGGATGATTCTGGGCGAACTGGTCCGGCAAAGCCCGCGCCTGATCGAAATCATCCGTTATGACGACGGCACCGACTATTCGGTGCAAGCGAGCGACGTGGCCTGGATTTCGCGCATTTTATGGGCGGCCCAATAGGCAGAGACAACACGGATCAGACCAACACATCCATCAAACCGCGCACGACATAGACGCCGCTGATTGCCAGAATGATCCAGCGGCTCCAGCGTTTGAAACTGACATCGGTCATCGCATTCAACACGCGTGTCGCCAATGTGGTGCCGCAAAAGGCCAGCCCGATACACAGGCCGTACAGCCACCATGGTGCCACGCCGAAGGATTCAACCGAAATCGAACCGAAATAGGCCACCCTCAACAGATGGGCCAATGTCTGTGTCGCCGCCTTGGTGGCGACAATTTCTTTGCGGTCCAATGCGCTTTTGTTGAAAAACAGATCGAGCACATTGCCCGCCACACCGGCAATCAACTGGAACACCATGATCAGCGCCCCGCAAAACACCGGCGCGAAACGCTGTTCGATATGGGGTTGAAACCGCTTGGGCAGTAACTCGACCAGAAACGGGGTCAATCCAAGGCCAAGATAGATCACTGCCTTTTCAGGCATATAGGCGATGAAACGGAACAGCACGAACATGGCGACGGAACCGAGCGCATAACCGCCGACAATCGACCAGCGCACATGCTTGCGCCATAACAGGCACCGCCAGCCATTGGCGGCAGTCTGCGTCACCCCGAACAGCAACATGGCGGGCGCGACATCGAACAGAGCGAGCAATACGCCCACCAGCACCATGCCACCGGCCATGCCGAAAATGCCGGAGATAAACGATGTCCCCAGCACCGAGACCGCGAGCAACCCCAGTGTCGGCCAAGCGAGCATCGGACAGGATCCCGTTTCTTTGCCGGATCAGATCTGGCGGGCGGCCAGAAAAGCCTCATGCTCGGCCATCAAGGCCCCGGACAGGCCCTGTTCGATCAAGGCGCAGGTCTCGCTGACCCCGAACAGAGCGGCAAAGGAGCCGAAGCGCGGCCCGCGATCCTGCCCCAGCAAAATCTGGTAGAGCACCGAGAACCATTGCTGGCTGACGCCGGGGCGGCCATCGGGACTTTTGGCCTTGCCGCTCAGATCGGGGAAATGGCGGCGGCCGACCTCGTAGACCAAAGCCTGCAAGGCTTCGCCATCGGTGGAACCGGCCAAGGGCTTCAAGGTTTCGGCCAGATCGGCAAGCGCCGCATGTTCGGCCTCGGTGGCGGCGCGATAGACCTTGGCGGGACGGACAAAATCGCGGAAATAACGCACGGCAAAGCCGACCAGCTGATCCAGACCCGGATGATCGGCAGGCGAAGCCGAGGGAGCATAGCGGCGGATAAAGCCCCACAACACCGCTGGCTCCTCGGAATTGGCCACCGCGACCAGATTCAACAGCATGGCAAAGGACAGTGACGAGCCACTCCCCGTAGCCGTTTCCACCCGCTCGGCGGCGGGCGGCTGGCCCTGATGGATATGCCATGCGGGGTTGAGCAATTGCTCGCGCACGGCCTGTTGCGGATATTTCTCGCGGAAGGTCAGATAATCATCGGCCATACGCGGAATGACATCAAAATACAGACGCTTCGCTTCACGCGGCTTTTGATACATGAACAGCGACAGCGACTCCGGCGAGGCATAGGTCAGCCAATCCTCGATGGTCAGACCATTGCCTTTCGACTTGGAAATTTTCTGGCCCTTTTCATCGAGGAACAATTCGTAATTGAATCCTTCGGGCGGCTCGGCACCGAGCACGCGGGCAATGTCGCCGGACAGTTTCACACTGTCGATCAGATCCTTGCCGGCCATTTCATAATCAACCCCCAGCGCGACCCAGCGCATGGCCCAATCGGGCTTCCATT
Organism: Hyphomicrobiales bacterium; assembly: GCA_947455455.1. Taxonomy (GTDB): domain Bacteria; phylum Pseudomonadota; class Alphaproteobacteria; order Rhizobiales; family Beijerinckiaceae; genus CAIYZJ01. The sequence continues at coordinate 17,182 of CANGOE010000036.1, read as the reverse complement.
GCAACTTGCAATGCCCGCCTGTCACCGGCGTTTCATAACGCGCACCGGTGGCCGGATCGGTCCAGACCAGACAGCCGGTCTTGTGGTTGATCTCGTCGATCGCCACCTGCATCACCACCTGTGTCACCGGATGGATCGGCAAAAAGGGTGAATAGCTTTGCGCCCGTTCCTCGCGCAAGGAGGGCAACATCACATCCATCACCGCGTCATAACGTTCCAGAATCCGCAGTAAGGTCGCATCGAACTGTCCGGCCTGATAACAGGCGGTCGAGGACATGAAGCTGTATTCAAAGCCGAAGGCATCCAGAAACGCCATCAATCGCGCATTGTTGTGGGCCCCGAAAGACGGGTGCGTGCCGAACGGATCGGGCACCTGCGTTAAGGGCTTGCCCAGATGCGGGGTCACCAGCTCTTTGTTGGGGATATTGTCGGGCACCTTTCGAAGGCCATCCATATCATCGGAAAAAGCCACGAGGCGGGTCGGCACCTTGTCAGCCGTCAACACCCGAAACGCATGCCGCACCATGGTGGTGCGCGCCACTTCTCCGAATGTGCCGATATGGGGCAGGCCCGAGGGACCATAACCGGTTTCGAACAACACCTCGTTTTTGCCGGTGCGCTCAAGCCGCGCGACAATTTTGCGGGCCTCCTCGAACGGCCATGCCGTGCTTTCAACGGCGGCTTCGATCAGGCTCGGCAGTTGCGACATATCGGGAGAAACAGCTTCGGTCATGGCAGGATCAATCATCAGAAGGCAAAAGCAAGGTGGCAACAGGCATCAAAACGCCGGTTGAGTGTGGCCGCACACTAGGCAGAGACAGCAGAAGGGTCAATGCCGCAAGGGATCAATCGTCCGGCCTAGCGGCCTCTTTTCGCACCTGACAGGCCGGTAAAGCCACTTCATCCAACCGGCCCGGTCCCTTGCTTTCTTCCACCGCACCAAACCAACCCCAAAATGGCCAGGCAGGCAGGAATACCGCTTTCATCTCCCCGCAAACGCCACGCCAGTCTATCCCAAGCGCCCCGGGCCGTTATGCCCCTTTCAACGCCAGGCTTGCCTTGTCGCCTGACACACCAAAATCAGGCTTTGGGGGATTGGGACAAACTTCTTGCTCAAGAGGGATTGCAATATCGGACAAGAGCAGTTAGACAGACCCCACTTACGAGGTCGGTCACCCGACACCGTTACGCGCCCGTAGCTCAGCTGGATAGAGCATCAGACTACGAATCTGAGGGTCGGACGTTCGAATCGTTCCGGGCGCGCCATTTACGAATAAAACCACTAACATTTGCATTGGTTCCATTTTGGCCTGCGATGACGGCCGAAAGTGCGGCTTTGTCTCCAATAATGCTCACCTTGTCGTCATCGACACGGATTTCCGAGATGACCGCCCGCAGATAGGCCTTGCGGGCCTGGACGTCTCCATTATCGAGCTTATCGTGCATGAGTTTCGTAAAAGCATGAATACGCTCAGGTGTCAGGGCTGATCGGTCACGTGATTGCTCGACGATCCGTTCAAGGGAGGCTTGGGCCATATCGCGTTCATTTTTGAGGGTCTTAATGCGGTCCCTCAGCTGATCATCAGTTTCAACGATACCGTCTTCAATGGCACGATATAGACGGTTTAATTTTTCATCCTTTTCTTTCATCTCGGATTTAAGGGCGACACGCCTCTCCTCGACCGCGGCATCTTTGGTGGTTTGGCGATCCAGTAAGGCTCCCAGAATAGTAGCCATACGATCCGGCTCAAACAGTCGGGATTTGACGCCCTCGAGTATCAGGGTATCGAGTTTAGCCATAGGGACATGACGACCCTTGCAAACCGACTTTCCCTTCTGATGGCATCCCGCGCAGGTGTAATAGGAATAGGAACGATGGCCGCGAGCTGTGCCTGTTCTGGTCATGCCTGACCCGCACGAAGCACACACTGCGAGACCCGTGAGCAATGTCGGTCCATTCACAATGCGTGGTGCTGTGACTTTGGGATTGTTTCTGGCAAGCTTGGCTTGCACCATGTCAAAGGTCTCGATTGGGACAATCGGCGGCACATCGATTTCGACAATGGTGGCTGGATCATGGAGTGCACCGGTTCGGGAGTTTTTCCGCCCGTAAGGCCATTTGCCGGTGGCATAGCAGGCATTTTTGAGGATGCCATGAACAGGTCCTATCCCGAAGGTTGCACCACGCCGGGTCCTGTAGCCCCGTTCATTCAGCCATTTAGTGGTCTCTTTGATGCCTAATGGACCGGTTCGCTGATCGCCCTCTGTGTAGAGCTTGAAAATCAAACGAACCAATTCCGCTTCAACGGGGTCGACATCAAGTTTCTTTTTGATTTTGGACCCGCGCCTTTCAGCTTCTACAACCCGATAGCCTAACGGCGGTCTTGCCCCGTTCCAAAACCCCTGCTTGGCGGATTCCCTCATGGCACGTGTGACGTTCTTGCCGTTTTCGCGCGAGGTATATTCGTCAAAGATGCCGATGATCTGCCGCATCAATTGCTGAGAAGGGTCATCGCCGGTGGGTTGCGTCATGGAAACAACATCGACGCCATGCTTGCGCAATTTGCGGATCGTCAACTCCATTTCCGCGCCGTTGCGGTAAAACCGAGAAAAGGAATGAACACAAATAACGTCAAACGTTCTTTCCGGACTTGCCGCCTGTTCAAGCATTTTCTGGAAAACGGGGCGCTTGTCATCGGTGGCCGAAGCGCCGGGCTCCACAAATTCGGTGACAATTTCCCACCCTTGGGCTTTGCAGTAACGGGTTGTCATGTCCCGCTGGGATGGCAAGGAGACATCATTTTCAGCCTGGCGGCCTGTACTGACGCGCAGGTACAATGCAACACGTTTGACCGTAGCCAATCCGTTGGATGATTGCTGCTTCTCAAACCTGCTCATCAGAGGCCTCCGGTTGTCAGGCATGGGGTCAATACGGTTACGGCACCTATCAAAATACGATCCCTAGGGATCACCGTAAATGGTCTGTCAAAGAATGCTTTTAAGCTCATGGCCGAGCAATTGAAGGATCGCGTCAATCTCTGCCATTGTGACCGGCAGGTCTGGAGCAAGCTCTGTTTCGAGTGTGGGCGTCCATTCATTGATAGCCTTGCGAGGCTTTGGCTTGATAAGACGACTTGATGGATCAAGCGGCTTGAGACCGAGCGCCGGCAAACGTTCGCCCGCATTGCGGTGCGAGCGCTTTTTTCCAACACGATTCGGTTCAGGGCATCGATCAACCATGCAGGCATGGTGCAAGCCTCACGTACGAAAACCGATCCGGAAAGGTCAGGAAAAAACACCATGGTTTTGGGATCCGGGATCAGTTTACGATTGTTACCGAGGTAGCGTGCTCTTGCTCGGCCTCCTGGAATGCTTTCCATTTCCTCAATTCTGCTGCAATGGCTTTTTCAAGTCCCACATCAGAAAAGCCACAATAGGACAGGCTCGATGTCGCCATCTTCATAAAACGGCCTGTCACAGATGGTGTCGGATCAGCGCCAAGAATTGATGGAGCAAAGTGGATAAGACGCTGTATTGCGAATTCACGCATCGACTGTTTGGGTCGACCGCCCGGATTTTGAGCGTTGCGCTCCAACCACCCTTTGAGGGGAAGTTGAACGATCTCCAGGGCATGTTTCAGCAAGTCAGTTGTATAGAGAACACCAAGATCGCGCCTGCGAGCCGCATAATGCTGATCAAGGGCTTGAAGGGTCATCAGCATGCCCCCGGCCTCAATCGTTTCACGGTGTTTCAAATAATCTTTCGGATATAGGTTTTTCTTCATCGCTGTTGAAGCAGCAGCGAAGGTGAAGAGATTACCCACTTCTTCAAGTGCTGAAAGCGGGACAATTTCGGCCAGATGCTTGCCCTCACTTTCAAGAGCTTTGATAAGCTGTTCGAATCGCAACTCCAGGTTGCGGACCCGGCGTATCGCATCGTTCTTTTTGACCTGAGCTTTTTTTAACTGTTCCATCATGGCAATATCCACCACGATCTCACCGAGAACCTCCATCAGGAGTTGAGCCTGTGATTTAGATAATTTCAGGGTCTTGATAAGATCCTTGCATTCCTCAGCCTTTGGAAAACGAATGTTCAGATCGTCCTCAGCGGATGACGTGGATCTTGTCTTTCGAGTGTTTTTCTTTGCCGTCATACCCCGGTCCTCCTCTTTGCAATGGTTGCAACAAATTCGCGATGCGCTTCGAGCGTTTGTGCTTGCTGGTAATAGGTTTCGGTGGTGGAAAAGGTCCGGTGACCGAGCAGCGGTGCCGCAATACGCACATTTTCAGGATCGGCAATTGCCAGTGTCGTGGGTGCAGCATAGCGGAAAGCATGAATGCTCATGGCCTTACCGAATTCATCTTTGGTGCGGGCGCGGACGCGGTCATAGAGCGCCATCTGTGTCATGGCGGAGCCGTCCTTGGAAATCCAGAGCGCATCCTTGGGATCACTCGTCCAACGGCCCTCACGAGTGAGAAGATAGGGTCGATGGATGGAGAGGTAGGTCTGAAGCGGCTCGTTCAAAATGCCGGGCAGCAGGGCCTCATGTGGCTCGTGGGTTTTGGTTTCAGTCTCGTCATAGGTCACAAGCCAGCCGCCATCGATGGCGATAAGATTTTCACCGAGGATCAGATCGGCCAGATTGCGGCGACGAACCGGAATGAGCGCCAGGAAGGCGATGGTCAATCCATCACGAAAACGGATGGCCGCTTCAAGGCCTTCAAAGGCTCTTGCCTGCGTCATCAACTTCAGGCCTAGAGCCAGAAGTTCATCCGAGAGCTTGATATCCTTTTTGTTGCGAACCGGCTTGTGGCGCGCGCGCACGCGTGACGCGCGGTCATTGATGAAGGACCAATCCTTGTCGGGATCCATGACCTTGGCGACTTCCTGGAGCTCCTGAAGTCTGGACAAAAGGGTTTGTGTCGAATTTCCTATATCCTGCAAATGACCGATATAGGTTTTAACGCGCTCAGGCGTGATGCGGTCTTCAGTCAACAGTTTCAGCGCTTCGCGGTCGTGATGATGCAGATAGGTCAAAAAGCGGCCATAGCCTTTGACGGCCTTCTCGTTTGATGTGTGCGAATGGTTGGCCCGCGCCCCTTTGCTGTCATCAAAATAATCTGTCGGTTCAAGAGCCAGTTCCCAACGCCGGCGGTCCTCGGACGGCCAGAAGGGGAGTTTCAGACATTCGCGCTCGGGCGCTTTGCCACGCCCATATGCTGACCATTGCCCTGCTGATCACGGTTGATCTTATTTCCAAAAAGCGCGGCTATGGATCAGACCGGACAGAGCGTGCCACGGGTTTAGAAATCTGGGAACATTGCAAAGAATCCGTCTGGGCCTTGTTCCTGCCGGTCTTCATGCTGGTCGGCATGCGCTTCGGTGTCTTTACCTCGACCGAAGCCGGTGCAATTGCCGTCATCTATGCGCTGATTGTAGGTTCTTTTGTCTACAAACGTTTGAGTCGCGATCACTTCTGGCCTGTCCTGATCGAGTCTGTTGAAGCCACAGCATCCGTCATGTTTATCGTATGCTCGGCTATGGCTTTCGGTAGCTATTTGACTTGGGAAGGCATTCCAATCGCCGTCACCAATATGCTAACCGAAAACATCCACAGCCCTTGGATCCTTTTGATGGTAATCAACATCTTCCTGTTGATTGTCGGTTTCTTCTTCGAAGGTGGTGCCGCTATGGTGTTGTTGGCTCCCATTCTTATTCCGGCGGTCAAGGCTCAGGGTATCGATCTGGTCCATTTCGGGATTGTGATGTCGGTCAATCTGACCATTGCCGGCTTTACACCACCTGTCGGCACGATGATGTTCATCGTTCTGGCGATCACAAAAACCAAGATGGAAGAATATATTAAGGAGTGCTGGCCGTTTTTCGTGGCACTGACGACAGTACTCATGCTGATCACATATATTCCATGGCTCGTCTTGATCATCCCTCGATTGTTCATGTGAGGAGACTGCCTTGACATTATCCAGCAAACCAAAGGTCACGCAGGCACAGGTGATGCAATGCCGCATCCCTTTGCCACAACCGGTAACGCTTGGCCGCAATGAAATCCGGTTTCGCGACTACGTCTCGCTACGTTTGATCTTTGATGATAACAGCGAAGGCCATGCCACGGGCTTCGAGCGGGGCATGCCCTTGTTCGATATTGTCAATGGCATGGCGCCCCATGCAATGGGGCAAACTGCGGCCATGCGAGGAGCCGTCAAAAAAGCAGGACTGGGTCCGGCTCCCGCCGGAAGGCCCGTCTATATGCGTGGAATCAGTCTCATCAATATTGCGCTATGGGATGGATTTTGCCGTCAAGTCAAACAGCCCTTGTGGAGTGTTTTGGGGGGCACACGTTCACGTCTGCCTTTGATGCCAGTGATCGGTTATGGCGCAACACCTGCGCGGATCGAGCAACAATGCAAAGATCTTGCTTCACGCGGGTTCAAGACGATCAAGATCATGATCGACGGCACCGATCTGGAAACAGATAAGGCTTTGTTGAATGCTGCCCGTCTTGCTTTACCAGCCGGACACCATTTTGGCATTGATGCCCATTGGTCATGGCGCACCCCACAAGAGGCACTGCCAACCTGTCTGATGGCACAAGAGTACGGAACGGTTTTTATCGAAGATCCGTTTGCTCCGAGCCAGTGGCGCGCTATCGGGCAATTACAATCTCAACTATCGGTGCCGCTTGCTGTTGGTGAAGACGTGATCGACCGCCATGGATTTCTTGATCTCTGCACGGTCGCACCGATCTTGCGTCCCGATGCGAGTGCCAGCGGTGGCGTTGACGGCGTGCTTGAGGTCATGATGATGGCCGCAGTGAACGACCGCACAGTCATTCCGCATGTGTTTCCTGCCTTGCATGCCCATTTCGGCTTCGCCTCCGAAGCGATGCAATGCGTTGAAACAATCTTGCCTGAAGTTGGTGCTGACCCTATCGATGGTTATTTGCTTGACCATCCTCAGATTGAGAGCGGCGATTTGATTGCTTCGCAACAGTCGGGAGCCAGTACGGCAGTCGATTGGGAACGGTTAAGCAAACTGGCTACCCGGACTCAAACATTCGAACTGTAAACCGCAACCCACCAAGAGTAGCTCTCATGTCTCTGAATGACGACAATGCCGTTTATGACCATGCCGGTTTCATCACTCACTCGGTTGAAGAGTCTGTTGCTTTCTGGGAAAGCATCATGGGCTTCAAGGCACAGCCTATTGGCGTGCGGCGTGAACCGTGGATCGCATCTTTCATGGGGGTGCCCGGTGCTGATGTAAAACTTGTTCATCTTTATGGACTGGGCACCCATATCGAATTCATTGAATTTGTGACCCCCAAAGGCGAAGCCGTCCGGCCTGCCGCCAATGCACCAGGGGCGGCCCATCTATGCATCCGCGTCAAGGATCTGGAAACCGTCCGAACCAGAATACTTGATAATGGAGGCACTTTGCAGGGCCAAACGACCGAAATCACCGAGGGTATCGCTAAAGGATTGCGGGGCTTATATATGCGTGATCCGAATGGGATTATGATAGAGTTGGTCGAAACACGGGACTGAGAAGAGGACATCGCTTTGCAAGTACGGATGAAGCCCGTCTCTAAGGAAAATCTTTCTGCGCAATTGTACCAGCAATTGCGAAGCGGACTGATGGAAGGCTTGTATTCCCCCGGCGAACGATTGACCATTGCGGGAATTGCTGAACAATTCGGCACCTCGATTACTCCTGTTCGTGAAGCGATCTTTCGTCTTGTGAGCGAGCGGGCTCTAGAAATGCGTGCTGCCACATCGATCAATGTGCCCCATCTTGATGTCGCTAAGCTCCGTGAAATCCAGTTGATCAGAATCGAACTGGAAGGAGCCGCCGCCGCCCGCGCTGCCGAGGTCATTACCGAACAGGAAATCTCAGAGCTTGTATCGTTACAAGTCTCCTTTCTTCAGGCTGCACGTTCAAATCCACGAAAAGCCAGCTTGCTCAACCGTGATTTTCATTTTGCGCTGTTAAAAATTGCCAAACTTCCTATGTTGGAAAGTGTCGTTGAAAACATGTGGGTTCTGATGGGACCCTTTTTGCGACTTTTCCATGACCGGATACCCAAGCGTGACATGAGTGACAACGAACACCGACACTTCGAGATTATTGAAGCCCTTAAAAACAAGAATTCTAAAGCTGCCCGCAAAGCCATGCAGCAGGATATTTTATGGGGCGAGCATCTGATTTCAAAACTTGAAAGCGAAACAAATAAAGACGCCAGTCCCGTTAGAATTTAAATAATTCGGCATCTGCTTTTTAGACATTTATATGCAAATGAGGGCCCATGAAGATTATAGGCAATGATGCCTATATATCCTTACTGGCGCCAATGGACGCATGTGTTTTAAAAATCAACAGAAGTCATTTTTCCTCTGTCTGACCTGCGACACGCGCTGAGTGAAGTGCACGAAAATGCGCGTCTGCCTCCGGCGTGCCGTTATGGAGCGATCCGAACCATTTATCGAGCGGAACGGTTCCTTCTCCATAATTCACATTATGAAAACGGTGGTGAAGATAGTGCATATATCGGTCATTCATCAGCGCTACTTCGTCGCCGAATACGATCTCGTCAAAGCCGCAATGGCTGATTGCCGGACCAAGGGCAGTCTGGAAACCATTGAGCATCATATGCAAAGGATGACTTGGAATAACGATGTGGATCAGCATGCAACTGAAGTAAAGAAAATGCTCCACAGGATGCATCGCCATGCCGGACCAAGGTCCTACATTGACATTTTTATGGTGCAAATAATGAACTTTGTCATAAAGCGGCTTCCAGTGAATCAGCCGGTGAATCCAGTAAAAATGAAAATTACGCCAATATTGGACAGCCAGCATCAGAAAACAAAAATAGACAGGGTGCTCCGAAATGCTGATCATCGGTATCATGTCATTCGCAATCAGCATCCACATACCAGCTTCGTATGCGGTCCAGAATAATACTCCAGAATATGACCAGAAGATATTGTCATAGACCTGATCCTTAAACAGAAAAATCGAGCTATTGGTCGCCATCCAATTGCCGTTATACTTTTTCTTTCGGCCCTGCATGCGATATTTGATGAACCAGAGATGGAATGCACCATTCCAAACCGTGATCAGAACAAAATTGCGCGCGGCAATTTCAGCCACCCAGGACCATCCAAAATTCCGCATGACTGCAAGATCGGGCGTGAAATAGAAATAGGATATACAAACCAGAACCATGAAAATGGTAAACCACGGATAAAGCATGCTCGGAAAACCGAAAATTCCGCGTAAAATAGCTTTGATATCCCAAGGACGACTAAAAATCGGGTCCAGCCAGACAGGACGGCCCGAACGCCATTCGCCACGTCGGTCGCGGATCTGGCCATGCTCGTCAACAGTCGTTTTGGACTTCGTCACGGGCGCCTCCCTGAAACAATCATGCCGGCTTGATCGTAGAGGTCGTGGTTTTGATGTCAAGCAACTTTCGAAAGTTGCATAAATTTACCAATCCTGTTAGCTTTTTGGAATATAAATTACTGGGTCACATCGATCATCCGGTGAATGAATGGAACTTTGCATAAATGGGTCATCAACCGACAGATCCTTACGATATCTTGCGTAGCGGCCTGATCTGGGGGCGCTGGAAATCGGGCGAGCGCCTGATCCCCCAATATCTGACCGCAGAGCTTGGGTGCACCAGTTCCGTCTTGCGGGAAGCACTGATCCGGCTGGCGGGAGAAGGACTTATTATTTCCGAGAAAAATCAAGGTTTCCGGGCGATTACGCATAGTCCTGAAACGTTTCGTCAAGCGGCCCATTTGCGTCTGGTTTTCGAGGTCGAGGCCTCACAGATGTCGCTCAAAAATGCTGATTTTGAATGGGAACTTTCTTTGAGTGCCGCTTACCAGAAGCTGGCTCATGTCGAAAAGCAAATGATCGAAACCGGCAATGCCGAAAAATATGTGCGCCATTGGTCTTTACAGGATTGGGAATTCCATTCCACGCTTTTGTCGGCCTGCGGGTCGGACCTTTTGCTGAAAACCTATAAGTCCGCTTTTGATACATTTCGCATGTACGCTGTCTCCTCTATCCCCAATTACGGCTTCGGGGGCGAAATCACTGCGCAAGAGCACCGCGCCATTTATGAAGCGGCGATCAAACATGACATAGCGGCTTGTATCAAGGCAATCGAAACCCATCTTGTTCTTTATAAGGATGGCAATCGTACAAACGAGCCGCTACCGGCCAAGAGCAGTTTGCAGGCCGCAAAAAAAAGTCCTCCGCCAAAGAAAAAGAAAAAAATCTGAACCAGGACGAATGCTGTCTATTAGAAAACGCAAGGGGTGCATTGTGAAAAAAATCTATACATTCGGCGCACAGCCTGCATTACGCAGTGTCACCATCCCTTGCATGCAACAAGCAAAGGCAGAGGGCCGCAAACTCATCCAAACAACAGCCAATACTGCTGAAGAGGCCCGTGCAGTCGAAGAAGCAGGTTTCGATATGATGGTTTGCGACGCGGCCAATGCCCATATCGTGCGCTCTGCAAACAAGACAACATTTTGTACCGCCGCGATCAAAATCGGAGATTTTACATCGGTTGATGAAATCATGCGGGAAGCATGGCGCGTCTTGATGCTGGGCGTTGACGCCATTATTACCCCACGCAGTTTTCATACGATCGAGGCTCTGACACGGGAGGGAATTCCGGTCATGGGACATCTGGGTCTGGTACCCCGCAAATCCGTTGCAATTGGTGGCCTCAGGGCTGTGGGCAAAACCGCTCACGAGGCATTGGAACTCTATCGCGATTTCAAAAGGCTTGAAAATGTGGGTGCTTTCGCCGTGGAATCGGAAGTCATCGTTGGCTCTGTACTCACCGAAATAGCCAAAAAAACCAGTCTGATCTGTGTTTCGCTCGGATCTGGTGCCGGCGGAGATGTATCCTTTTTATTCATGAATGATTTGTGTGGTGAGACGGAAAATCCGCCACGGCATGCCCGCGCATTTGGCAACCTCAAAGCAAAATATGACGAATTGCACCGTGAGCGGCTTGTCGCACTTGAAGCGTTCAAGAATGCGTCGCTTGATGGCAGTTTTCCGACAATTTATCAAACGCCAAACATGGATAAAGCCGAATTCGAAGCATTTCAGAATGCATTGGAAAAAATTGAAATTTAGGGAGAAAGATATGTCACAACATATTCGCGTCTGCGACGTTGATGTACTGGAGGCAGAAAGCATTCTGCGGTTTGATCATGGTGATGACACATATGCCATTTATCACGGCCCAGACGGACAGTTTTATGCAACAGACGGCTATTGCACGCATGAAGCCGCCCATCTGAGCGACGGCATTGTTGACGGGTTTGAGATCGAATGTCCGCTTCATTTCGGAATGTTCGATTATCGCACAGGCACTCCAACGCTTGCACCTGCTTGTGTCAAACTCAAGACTTATCCGGTAGCGATCAAAGAGGGAGCGGTTTTTATTCTGATTGAATGAACCACTTATGGATGAATGAGCAAGATTGATCTATATAATATTATGCGCGTATGACGCGGTTTGATGCCCAACAAATAACTCGCCGATGATTATGAAAGGGCACGACCAGCTTTACGGCCGTGCCCGACATATTGTTGTTGTTTGACTCAATGAAGGCGAAGCACATCACCGACCCAATAAATGATGTGATTCCATACCGGGGCTTACATACATTGGAGTTTTATTTTTAATACAATAACAACGCGCAGGATGGAGTGGGCCGGCAAACGGAAGGGAAAATCATTGATCGGATGACGTGCGGAAAAGCATCAAAGTCTCGCGGGCGTGTGCATTATGTTCTAAAATATGTCGACGCAGGCTTTTTTTAAATCATTTTGTGCTATTCAGTCCCGATGCGCGAGTTTGACAATACACACACACGGTTGGTCGAAACATTGGGAAAGCTCATTGCCAAGGGCAAATGGGCGGTCCAGGGGCATTTGCCGCGTGAGGATGATCTGGTTGCGCAATTCTCTGTCAGTCGTACCATCGTGCGAGAAGCAACCAAGACCTTGCAGGCTCTCGGGCTGGTGATCACCCGACCGCGGACCGGAAGCCGTATCCAGCCTGTGGCAAACTGGCGATTGCTTGACGCGCAGGTCATGGGATGGATTGCCGCTGGTGAAATATCGCCCGCAATGATTCGCGACCTGCTTGATCTCCGTGCGATGATCGAGCCAACCGCCGCGGCCTATGCCGCGGAGCGTGCCAACGAGGCAAGTTGCCATGCGATTGCGCAGGCTTTGAAAGATATGGCGAGCGCTAACAACCAGGCCGCCCATAAACGTGCGGATTTCCGGTTCCATGAAGCCATTTTGGAAGCCTCGGAAAATATTTTCTTTCTGCAACTCAAGCCCGCTTTGCATGCGGTGCTCGAGGGATCGTTCAAAATTTCCATGTATGATGCCCAACGCATGAAAGATTCCGTGCGTGTACATGAAACGGTCTATCAGGCGATCCTCGACCGCAATCCCGATGCGGCACGTTTGGCGATGCTGGAATTGCTGGGTGTCGCCCGAAGCGATATCGAGCATTATTACAGCCAGACCAAGAAACCCGTGCTCCGGGCCAGCTGACAGCTCGGCCCGTTTGAATGCCGAAGCGCTTTTCATATGATCAGTGGTGTTGCACCTATACCTGTCATTGACAAAATTTCATTCATAGTATGAAATGAAATTCAAATTGGTCCTTCCCTGCTCAATCGTGCAGAGGGCCACGCATAAAAATTCAATGATCACAGGGACGACGCTCATGAAAATCACGGCACTTGAAACCCTGCGGCTTGAGGAATTCGGCAATATCGTCTTTGTGCGTTTGCATACTGACGATGGTGTGGTCGGGTTGGGCGAGACCTTTATGGGCCCCAAGGCCGTCGAAGCCTATTTGCATGAAACCGTCGCCCCGAAAGTACTGGGCCGAGACCCCCTGCAGATCGAGGCGATCAATGCCGATCTGTCGCGCTTCTATCTCGGCTGGAGTTCGGCAGGCGCCGAGACACGCGGCAATTCGGCAATGGATATTGCGCTGTGGGATATTTTCGGCAAAGCCCATGGCAAGCCGATTTGCGATATGCTGGGCGGGCGATCGCGCGACAAGATCCGCGTCTACAATACCTGCGCGGGCTATAAATATATCCGCGATTCCAGCGCGCAAAGCGTGGCCAATTGGCATGTCGGCGAGCAGGGCGGACCTTACGAGGATCTCGAGGGCTTTTTACATCGGGCCGACGAGGTGGCGCTGTCCTTGCTGGAACAAGGCATTACCGGCATGAAAATCTGGCCATTCGATATTGCAGCCGAGCGCACCAACGGCTTCGATATTTCGCCGCAAGAGCTGAACACCGCATTGGAGCCATTCCGCAAAATCCGCAAAGCGGTGGGCGACAAGATGGACATCATGGTGGAATTCCATTCGCTGTGGTCCCTGCCGATGGCCAAGAAACTGGCGGAAAGGCTGGCGGAATTCGACACCTATTGGCATGAAGATCCGTTCCGTCTCGATAATGTCGGCGACATCAAGGACTATGCGCGCCACTCCAAGGCGTGGGTCTGTGCATCGGAAACCCTGTCATATACCCATGCCTTCCGCGAATATCTGGAAACGGGTGCCGCAGGTGTGGCCATGCTGGATCTGTCATGGTGCGGCGGGCTGTCCGAGGCACGCAAGATTGCCGCATTGGCCGAAGCACGCCATGTACCTGTGGCGCCCCATGATTGCACCGGACCCGTTGTCTATATGGCCTCGTGCCAGTTCTCGATGCATGCCCGCAACGCTTTGATCCAAGAGAGCGTGCGCGCCTTTTATACCGGTTGGTACAAGGAACTGGTGACCACTCTGCCCAAGGTTGAAAACGGTGAAGTGACCATCGACTTTTCGGCACCCGGCCTTGGTACGGAATTGTTGCCTGACCTGCATAAGCGCAAGGATGCGGTGCAAACCTTCTCGCGCCTGTGATGCGACCCGCTTATTCCGCCCGACCGGATCAGGAGATTGCAATGAGCCTGCAACCCAAACAAAACAAGTTGTTTACAAGCGTTGATATCACTCTTGATGTCGTGGTCGGTTCTGCGGTGGTGCTGGAACTGGTGATCCTGTTTGCCAATGTCTTGTCGCGCAGTCTTTTGGACGACAGCATCCTCTGGGCCAATGAATTCGGCCATCTGGTCTTGTCGATCATTGCTTTTGTTGGGGGGGCGCTGGCCTATAACCGCAACGAGCATATTGCCGTGCATGCGGTCATTGACCGGCTGGCTGACCAAACCCGCACCATGGTGCTGGCCTGTATGGATTGGGTTGTGCTGATCGGCTCTTTGTATATTGCCTGGATTTCGGTCGATGTGGTGAAGTCGCGTGGTGATGAACTCTCCACCGTCATGGAAATTTCCATGCGCTGGTTTGTTCTGCCGTTGACCATCGGCATGGCGCTAATGGCCTTTTTTGCCGTCGGACGCTTGTTGCAACATGATATGCGCGAGCGTCTGCAATCAGGCTTTTTTACTGTGGCTGTTATCGGCGCGCTGATCGGGCTGAACATGGTCTGGGGGCCGTTTGAAGGCTCTGATCTGTTGCCTTGGTTGGTAATCTCTGTGCTGGGTCTTTTACTGGCTTTCGGCCTGCCTGTCGGCTTCGTGCTGGCGGCTGTGGCCATTCTCTACATCCATCTGTCAGGCTCGGGCCGGATGATTGCAGTGCCTTCGACCATGCAATCGGGCGTATCCAATTTTGTGCTGTTGGCGATCCCGTTTTTCATGATGGCGGGCTATGTCATGACCGAGGGTGGATTAAGCCGCCGCCTGTCTGATTTCGTCGTCGCACTGGTAGGGCGTGTGCGCGGCGGGCTTTATCAGGTTGTAATTGTCAGCATGTATATTTTCTCGGGCATTTCCGGCTCGAAGGCCGCTGATGTCGCTGCTGTCGGCACGGCCCTGCAACCGATGATCCGCGACAACGATTACGACGAACCCGAATTTGCCGCCTTGCTGTCGGCAGGCGCGGTGATGGGAGAAACCATCCCGCCAAGCCTGCCGATGCTTGTGCTGGGATCGATTACCACCATCTCGATGGGGGCGTTGTTTCTGGCCGGTGTTGTCCCTGCCGTGGTGCTGGCGCTGTGTCTGATGGTGGCCATTTATGTGCGGGCACGGATGGCAGACCGCTATCCCGGCATCAAAACGCCTCTGCCCGTGTTGCTGCGCGCTACACTTTATGCCGCCCCTGCTTTGCTGGTACCTTTGATGCTGGTGATTGGCATTGCCACCGGCTTTGCCACGCCGACCGAGATTTCCTCGGTGGCGGTGGTGTATGGCTTGGCTCTGTCGGTTGTGCTCTATCGGGAGCTGACATGGTATAAATTATGGCGCTCGGTGTCCGATACGGGTGTCAAAGCGGGCATGATCTTGTTCATCACCGCCACCGCCAGCACCTTTGCCTATACGCTGACCTCGGCTGGAATCCCGACCCGCATTGCCGAATTGATGATCGAGATTGCCGGTCGTTCGAGCTGGGTCTTTATGCTGGCCAGCCTGCTGGTACTGGTTGTGATGGGTGCCTTGCTGGAAGGCTTGCCTGCTTTGCTGGTGTTCGCGCCGATCCTGATGCCGCTGGCCCCCAAATTCGGTGTGTCGCCGATCCAGTATGGCATCGTCTTGCTGATTGCGATGGGTTTGGGCTGTTTTGCCCCGATCATCGGGGTTGGCATGTATATCAGTTGCTCGGTCACAGGCACCAAGGTGGAACCCGCCTCGCGTGCCATGGTGCCCTATGCCGTGATCCTGTTTTTGGGGTTGTTGCTGGTGGCCTTCGTGCCCTGGTTCAGCCTTGTTCTGCCCCGACTGTTCGGCTTTATCTGAGTGAAAACAATAAACCACGAGAGGAAAACCCATGCGTAAACTGATCTCTACTTTGGCAAGTCTGGCCCTGTTGGGCTGTATGGCCACCGCCGCGCAGGCCCAGCAAAAGCTGACCCTGAATTTCAGCCATCAAATGGCTCCCGAGCATACGTTGCACCTGACGGCTGTCCGTTTTTCCGAGCTTGTCAGCCAGAAAACCAACGGCAATCTTACTGTCAAAGTCTATCCCTCGGCCTCTTTGGGCGCTGAAAAGGACAATACGGCAGGGCTGAAAAACGGCATGCTCGATATGGCCATTATTGCAGTCGAGCAGTATCCTTCTTTTGTGCCTGAAACCGCTGTGCTGGTATTGCCTTACCTCTACAAGGACTACCCGCATGTCATGAGAATTCTGCAATCGGATGTTGCCAAGGACTTACAGCAGATGGTGGTCGACAAGACCGGCATCCGTATTTTGACCTTCATGCCGATGGCCTTCCGCCAGATGTTTACCGTCGACAAGGAAGTCAAAACGGCGGCAGACTTGAAGGGCCTGAAAATGCGCGTGCCGGAGTCGCCGATCTATGTGGCGGCCTTCAAGCAATTCGGTGCGGTGCCGACACCGCTCGCATGGGGCGAAGTCTATGCCTCCTTGCAGACCGGCGTGGCCAAAGGCGTCGAAAATACACCCGAAGCAGTCATTTCCGCCTCATTGCAGGAAGTCACCAAATTCATGAGCCTGTCGAACCATATTGAAGGTCCGGCAACCATTTCGATGTCCGATCAGGCGTTCAAAAAGCTGTCGCCGGAATATCAGGCCGCTTTGTTGTCGGCCGCCGCAGAAGCCGCCAAATACGAGTATGAGCTGACGGTTGCGCGCGATCAGGAAGCGCGTGAAAAGCTGAAAGCCAAGCTGACCATCATCCAACCCGATGCCGCTTCATTCAAGAGTGCCATCAATTATGATGAAATCCAGCTTGTTAGCTCCGACAAGGGCAAAGAGCTGATCAAGCGCCTTCTGGCCATCCAGTAATACTGTGCTGTGGAGGGGCATACTCTGCTCCTCCACAGTTCATCCGAGTGCAGAAAATGACCGTAAAAATTACCCGCGTGACGACCATTCTGACCGCCCCCGAAGGCATCAATCTTGTGGTTGTGCGGATCGATACCAACCAGCCGGGTCTTTATGGCTTGGGTTGCGCGACCTTTGCCTATCGGGCGCTGACCGTCAAAAGCCTGATCGATGATTATGTCGGCCCGTTGCTGATCGGGCGCGATGCGCAGGCGATTGAAGAGATCT
>CANGOE010000035.1 GCA_947455455.1 Hyphomicrobiales bacterium | reverse complement strand
GTCCACCCATGCGCGCTTCGACCACTCTGCCGAAACGGCATAAATTTTCTCGGACATGCGTTCTCTCCCAGATCAAAGGCTGCTTTTATGGACAGCTCACAACAGGTATGAACAAAGGTGTCGTGCCCCGTGTGCTAGCGGAATGGCTAAAACAGCACGCAACGCAACCTGACCCTTTATTCGTCCGCCTATTGTGACAAGGTGCGGCCTCTGCGGCAAGGGCGCAAAGGCTCGCACTTTGGTTGGTAAGGCTTTATGCTGATATGATGGGGTCGGACATGGGCATGGATCGCAGGCAGATTGAATATCGAGCAAATAAACTAATGAAAACAAAGAGATATTGAATATAATCCTCGCCTGATACCCGCACGGGAGCCCAACAGGCCCAAAACGACAACATGGATTTGGAACAATCGCGTGACTCAACCGATCGAAAATGCCGCAAAAACAACCGATCCGACACCCGCCGCACCACGCCAGAACAAGGCTTTGATCAAAACCTTGCTGGAATTGGGCCCATTGGTGCTGTTTTTTGCGGCCAATGCCCGTCCCGAATGGTTCAAGCCTCTTCTGCAATGGAGCGGTCTGGCCGGTATGGACGAGGTTTTCCAGACCCCGCTCTTCATGGCAACGGCGGTGTTTATGGTGGCGATGCTGGTGTCGCTGGTGCTGTCATGGCTCTTGATGCGCCATATCGCCGTGATGCCGCTGGTTTCGGGGGTGATCGTCCTGATATTCGGTGGTCTGACGCTGTATCTGCGCGATGAAACCTTCATCAAATTGAAGCCCACCATCGTCAATGTGTTGTTCGGCAGTGTCTTGCTGGGCGGTTTGCTGTTCGGACGCTCGTTTTTGCGGATCACGCTGGAAAGTGTGCTGTCGCTCGACGAGGAAGGCTGGCGCAAGCTGACCTTGCGCTGGGGTGTGTTCTTTTTCGTGCTGGCGGGCTTGAACGAGCTGGTCTGGCGCACCCAGACCACCGACATCTGGATCAATTTCAAGGTGTTCTGCATCATGCCGCTGACCATGACATTTGCGATCCTGCAAACGCCGTTGCTCGGCCGCCACCAATTGCCGCAGGACGGCGACTCACAGTGATCGTTTGGGCGCCTTGCTCAGCACATCATTGATCGGACCCTTCAGCGCTTCGAGGGTCAATGGCCCGACATGTTTGTAGATCACCCGACCGTCCGGCCCGATGAAGAAGGTTTCGGGCACGCCATAGACCCCGAAATCAATGCCGGTGCGGCCTGACACATCCGCGCCGACCGCCGCATAGGGATTGCCCAAAGCGCCGAGAAAGCGGCGGGCATTGTCGGGCTTGTCCTTGTAATTGATGCCCCACAGCCGCACACGCGGATCTTTCGCCAGCATCAGCAGGACCGGATGTTCCTCACGGCATGGCCCGCACCACGAGGCAAAAATATTGATGGCGGTGATGGTGGCTTTGGGGTCGGCAGTTTTGGCAGCCTGATCGGAAAAGCCCGGCACGGGCACGCCATCCCTCACAAGGCCTTCGAGCGGCGGCAGGGTAAAGGCCGGAATTGGACGACCGAGCAGGGCCGAAGGCAGGCGGGCCGGATCGCCATTGTCATCCAGCCGCACATAGAACATCACGGCCAGTGCCATGAAGCACAGCACCGGCACAAACAACCAGATCCGGTTGCGCGGTGGGGCCGTTGCGTCGTCTTCCATCACGCTTCCCCGGTTTTGCCGGTTGATCTGCGGCGCAGGCCCTGCGCCTCGAGCTTTTCGAGAGCCTTGCGCTGGGTGCGGTCATCGATGACCGCGAGCAGGATCAATCCGGCCACAATGACAGCGGCCAACAGATAGGATGCCAGAATATAACCCGCATGCGGACTATCCATCATGGTTCAATCCGTCCTGTCGGGCCAGTTGTTGCGAAAGCGTGCGCACGCGGCGGCGCAGGATTTCGGTGCGCATTCCGGCCAGATGCAGGGCCAGCATCAGGGCTGTTGCACCCGAAGCCATGACGAAGAGCGGGGTCAGCATGCTCGGATCGATGCTGGGGCCGCCCATGCGGAACACGCTGGCGGGTTGGTGCAGGGTGTTCCACCAGTCGACAGAGAATTTGACAATCGGCACATTGATAAAACCGAACAGCGTTAAAATCGCCACAGGCCGTGCGGCACGCGCCGGATCATCGAAAGCCGTCCACAGCGCCATAATGCCGCAATAGACCAGAAACAGCACCAGCACAGAGGTCAATCGTGCATCCCACACCCACCAGGTCCCCCACATGGGTTTGCCCCACAGCGCACCGGTGACAAGGCACAAAAAGGTAAAGGCCGCGCCGATCGGGGCCAAAGCCTTGGCCGAGACATCGGCCAGCGGGTGCTTCCAGACCAATGAGCCGATCGACGACAGCGCCATCAGCGAATAGCACGACAGCGCCAGCCAAGCGGCCGGAACATGGATATACATGATCCGCACGGTCGCGCCCTGCTGGTAATCCTCCGGCGAGACCGCAAAAACCAGATAAAGCCCCCAACCCAGCAAAACAGCACTTGCACCCGCCGCCAGCGGCATCAGCCAGCGGACGAGTTTGAGGAAAAGCGTGGGATTGGCAAAGCGCAACATGGAAGCAATTCTAAACCCGCAAACGTCTTGCCGCAATGATGGGATGCAAACAGCTTAGTGGCGGAAGTGCCGGAAGCCGGTCATCACCATTGCCAGTCCTGCGTCATCGGCGGCTTTGATCACCTCGTCATCGCGCATCGAGCCACCCGGCTGGATCACCGCGGTTGCGCCGGCTTCGGCGGCGGCCAGCAGGCCATCGGCAAAGGGGAAAAACGCATCGGAGGCAACAACCGAGCCTTTGGCCAACGACTCGGTCAATCCGGCATTGCGGGCCGCTTCACCGGCTTTCCATGCGGCAATCCGCGATGAATCGACACGGCTCATCTGTCCTGCACCGATCCCGACCGTCGCGCCGTCCTTGGCATAGACAATGGCATTGGATTTGACATGCTTGGCCACCCGGAAGGCAAAGCGCAGATCGGCGAGTTCGCGCTCGCTCGGGGCGCGTTTGGTCACCACCCGCAAGGTCATGTCGTCGACCACCGCATTGTCGCGGGCCTGCGCCAGAAAACCACCGGCCACACTGCGCAACACCAGACCCTTGGACCGTGGATCAGGCAGGCCACCGGTCAGCAACAGCCGCAAATTCTTTTTGGCGGCAATCAGCGCAATGGCCTCGTCATCGGCTTCGGGGGCGATGATCACTTCGGTGAAAATCTCGACAATGGCTTTGGCCGCTTCCGCATCCAGACGGCCATTGAGGGCGACAATGCCGCCGAAGGCCGAGACCGGATCGCAGGCCAAAGCCTTCTGATAGGCGTCACGCAAGGAAGAGCCGGTGGCCACACCGCAAGGATTGGCATGTTTGACGATGACGACCGCGGGTCCCTGAGCCGGATTGAATTCGGCGACGGCCTCAAAAGCCGCATCGGTATCGTTGATATTGTTGTAAGAAAGCTGTTTGCCCTGCACCTGTCTTGCGGTGGCAACACCGGCGCGCTGTTCGGGCGAGTGGTAGAAAGCCGCCGACTGGTGCGGGTTTTCCCCGTAGCGCATCACTTCGGACAGGTGGCCGCCCAAGGCGCGATAGTCGGGGGTGTCCTGACCCAGCTGGTTGGCGAACCAGTTGGAAATGGCGGCATCATAGGCCGCTGTACGGGCATAGGCTTTGGCGGCAAGGGCACGCCGCAGGGGCAGGCTGGTCGAGCCGTCCTGCGCATCCAATTCGGCCAGAATCTTGTCATAATCGGCGGCTTCGACAACCACGGCGACATCGGGATGGTTTTTGGCGGCGGCTCTGATCATCGCCGGACCCCCGATATCGATATTCTCGATGCAGTCGTCATAGGGCTTGCCGGCTTTGACGGTGTCCTCGAACGGATAGAGATTGACCACCAGCAGGTCGATCGCACCGATGCCATGGGCCAGCATCGAGGCCTGATGCACCGGATTGGAGCGGATGGCCAGCAGGCCGCCATGGATTTTCGGATGCAGGGTTTTTACCCGCCCGTCCATCATTTCCGGAAAACCGGTGACATCCGACACATCCAGAACAGGCAAACCGGCCTCTTTGATGGCCTGACAGGTGCCGCCGGTCGAGATCAGCTCGATGCCGTGATTATGCAGGGCCTGGGCAAAGGGAATCAGATTGGTTTTGTCGGAAACCGACAACATGGCGCGGGTCACACGGCGGAGATCTAGGGGCATAGGGTTTAATCCTGCAAACAGGCGAATAGCGAACTCGATGGGGGCATAGCACGACCTGAGGTGGGGTCAAAGGCCGCAAGACCGTGCTTTGTCGTATGGCTGATGCTTGTCTGGCGAAGGGCAGGCTTTCCAAAAGCCGGAGCTTGGCGCGATTGTTACGCCTTGCGCAACTGCCAGCGCATCACGGATGTTTCGCGGAAGCGCCCCCGCAACACCAGTTGCAGGGACCGCCGACCGCCGTCCGGCGTGGCAAAAATAACGCTTTCTTCAATGCCGATCATCACATCGGCACAGCTAAACACCCAGCGGCGGCTGTCTGGTCCGCGTAAATTGACCTGATACATCGAGGCATCAAGACTGGCTTCGAGCGCGGGATGCAAATGGAACCGCACATGATATTCATCATCCATTTTATGGGCGCGATTGGCCGAATGGATGAGAAGATGGTCTTCGCCGCTCAGGGTGCCTGCCTCGGTCAGCGTGATGATTCGCCGGTGATCGATGCCGTGGGTGCGACGATATCCGTCATGGGTGGCTGTGAGGCTCAGGCCGTCCTCATTCTGCTGGCGTGAAAACGTCACATGCTCGGCACCGGTCAACAGGGGCGGAGAGCGGGGCCAATCCACACTGCCATTGGGGGCAAATGCCGCCGAGGAGGCATCGCCGATCACCAGCGTCGAATGGGCCTGGGTCAGCCGTGCCGCACTGCGCCAGTCATCATGGTCCTGCAACGGCATGCCGCAATTCATGATCAGGCGTTGGGCACCGTCCGAATATTCGAAAGACAGGCATCCGGCATGGGCAAATCCGGCATAGGCCTGGGATGGAACAGGTCCGCAATCCATCACCAAAACATGCGGACCGAATTGCAGGCGTTGATAGCCTGACGGCTCGGCATTTTCCATCGCATGGGCCAGCGCATCCTGATAGGCGATCAGCGTGGCCACCAGATCGGTCGGGGTGGCTCCCATGCCGTTGAACAATGCCAGATTGCCGTCCATGTGGCGGAACAGCCGCAACATCGGGCCGATCCTGTCGATGGCGTTCAATAAAGCCTGCGGCGGCGCGATATTCTGCGAGGCATAGACCTGCCGCAATGGCAGTAAATCAGCCAATAATTCGATCAACAGCGCGGGGTTGCGGCTGATATGGCCACCGTCGGCCAGAATCTGGCGGTTGAGCTCCTGCCCCATCTGGCGCGAGACGCGGTTGAGATGGCGCGGTGAGGCCTGGGTCGACAAAGCCACATAACACAGGGCGATATAGGCCCGCAGGCGGCGTTCCGGTGAGCGGCATTCATGGGTGAATTTGGACAGATAATCGCTCTGCTTGCGGATGCTTTTGACAAAACGCTTGTAGAATTCCTGATCCGCACCTTCGAGCACGAAAGGCGACTGGCTGATCCAGGACATCAAGCGGCGCGCGGTGATGCCGGTCTCCCAGGCCAGAGCGTTGGACGGTTTGCATAGCAGGATCCAGTCATCGACCAGCGCGCGGGCATTGGCCCGTGTGAGCGCGGAATCAGCCGCCCGCAAATGCCGCAACCAGCCGAAGCCCATCAACTCTTCAGACCAGCCGATCGGTACGGCAGTCAGGGAGAAGGGCGACCGGCCACCGGAACTGAGCGATTTTCCGGCAAAAGAAAAATAACCCGAATAGATATCGGATGCGACGGTCGGATCACTCGTGCGCAGATCCTGTGGTGCAATCACAATCCGGTTGATGGCGCCCAGACGGGGCCAGCCGCGCAAAAAGGCAAAAGGATGCATCAGCCAGAACCAGACTTTGAGAGCCTGTTCCCGACATTGGAAAACCAAGTATCTCCAGCCGCGGTTTTCGGCTGTTGTCTTCAAAGTATCATCCTCATATTGGCCGCTGGCAGACAGTATATTCCGGCTTGATCAAGCCGAAAAACCCCCGGCCAGCGGATATTCTAGCCCAAAGAACGTAAACGGGCGATGAAGAAACCATCGATCCCTGTTGCTGTGTCGGGTCCGAAATCTCCCATGAAAGGCAGGATACGCAAATCGCCTTGGTCCGTCAGGGCTTGTTCAAGGCCGGGGACATCCTCGCGGGTAAAGGCCCAGCG
The DNA here is from genome assembly GCA_947455455.1 of Hyphomicrobiales bacterium. Classification (GTDB taxonomy): domain Bacteria; phylum Pseudomonadota; class Alphaproteobacteria; order Rhizobiales; family Beijerinckiaceae; genus CAIYZJ01. The sequence goes on along the minus strand of CANGOE010000035.1, from coordinate 20,093 downwards.
CGCCACACGCGGATTGCGTTTGAGCAGAGCCTCGATTTGTGCTTCGCCTTCTTCGGGCTCCAGAGAGCAGGTGCAATAGACGAGACGGCCCGCAGGGGCCAGCATCCCGATGGCGTGGTCGAGCAGGCGCTTTTGCAGTTCGGCCAGTTTGCCGATGTCCATGAAGGTCTTGGTCCATGCCACATCGGGATGGCGGCGCAATGTACCGGTGGCCGAACAGGGCGCATCGAGCAATAGGCCGTCAAAGGGGCCAGCCTCGAGCGTTGCCGCATCATGGACCTTGATCTCGGCGGTCAGACCGAGCCGGTAGAAATTGGTCTCCAGCACTTTCAAACGCGCGGCCGAGCGGTCCACCGCCAGCACCTGCGCGCCCGAAGCCGCCAGTTGCGCGGTTTTTCCGCCCGGTGCCGCGCACAGATCGGCAAGTTTTTCGCTGGCTTTGGGCTCCAGCAGGCGGGCGGGCAGGCTGGCGGCCATATCCTGAACCCACCACGCACCCTCTGTATAGCCGGGCAAAGTGCTGATCGGACTGCGGTCGGCCAGACGCAGACTGCCGTTCGGCAATAAATGGGCTGGCAGTGTTGCCGCCCAATGGGCAGGATCGGTTTTGACGGTAAGATCGATCGAGGCTTCCTGACGGCAGGCCCCGGCAATCAAAGCCGCTTTCTCGGCCCCGTAATGGCGCACCCAGCGTTGGCTCAACCAGTCGGGCAGATCCTGAAACGGGGTTACTTCGGCCAGAATCTGGTCTTTCTCGCGCGAAATCCGGCGCAAAATCGCATTGACCAGCTTGGCATAGGGCAAAGTGCGCTGGTTGTCGCGTGCGGCCCGCACCATCATATCGACGGCGGCATGGTCGGGCACATCCAGAAACAGCAATTGGGTGGCCCCGATCATCAGCAGGGGTTCAAGCTCGGCAACCTTGGCCGGCAATTTGTTGTCGCTCAAGCGTTCGCTGATCGCCTTGCGGATTGTCCCCAGATGCCGGATGGCCGAGGTCGCCAAGGCGCGGGTCAAACCACGGTCGCGTTCGGGCACGCGGTCGTCACTGAGGGCTTTGTCGAGCGTCTCGTCGAGCGGCAAGCGCCGGTGCAATACATCCCACAACACCTGACAGGCCACCCGCCGCGCCGCCAGACCGGGGGCTTTGGGATCATTGCGGCGGACCGGCTTTTTGGGCGCAAGAGTGCGGTTTGCCGGTGCTTCGGAATTGCTTGTCATCGGTCTGTCCTTGACGGGACGGTCAGAATAACCATCTGTACATTCTGTGTATCGCCTTTTCAGCCGGATATTGGCAAGGATAGAATTGGCGACGGCGCAGAACCGGCGGGTTTGCCGGGACGAGGGAGCACAGCATGAGCCAGGATCAATCGACACAAGACCAGCCGCCCGCCCATGAATTCGTCGAGCCCGCAGAATTATCCGCGCCGAAAATCCTGACCCCTGCCGCCCAACGCGCGCTGGCCGAGGCCGAGGACCGCCGCCGCGCCTATGACCTTCAAGCCGCCCTTGCCGCCCCGACCCGCGAAATCAACGGCCGCGAAGGTCCCGAAGCCGTGCGCTATGGTGATTGGGAAGTGAAGGGCATTGCCAGCGATTTTTGATCGGACAGGATGTCGTCCAACCCGTTTTTCTGTTAGATTGTTGTGCGTTGTGGCGTTGAAAGGGTTTTGTGATGGTTCGCAATAAGATGACGGTTGTTTTATTCGTCATGAGCATCCTGGCCAGCCAGCAAACTGTTTGGGCGCAGAATACGCCCGATGCGCGGCGCCAACTCAATCAGGATATCCAGAACCAGCAACGCCAGATCCAGGAGCGCAGTCGCGAGATCGAACAGCGCGTGCAGGACCAGCAACGCGAGGAAGAGCGTTACCGGCGCGAGCAGGACGAACGCCGCCGCCGCGAGGAATGGATCGAACAGCAACGCCAGAGCGGCCAGCCCGTGATCATCATCGACCCCAACCGGTCGCGTCCGCCCTATGACAACCGCCCCGCACCCTCCTACCAGCCCGAACCGATCTGGGCGGAACCGGTGATCCCCGGCTGGGATCGCCAGCGGATTATCCTGCGCGGGCAATATTGGGTCCAGCCTGCCCCGCAATGCCAGCTCGAAACATGGATGGACGGGCGCGGCCAACCCTATCGCAGATGGGTTTGCGGTTAATAGTTTCAAAAAATAGGAATTGGTTATTTAAAAAAGACAAATTGTAAAAAAGGAACATGACGGCGGTTGAAACTGTCGTTAACATGATCTCCAATCATGCACCGGAACACGTCTCGTCAAAAATCCGGCTGTGCTTAAAAAGGGAGAGATCAGCATGACCATGTCAGTTTCACGCCGTGTATTTACTTTGGGTGCGGCCAGTGCGGCCCTGTCGATGCCATCAATCGGTGCGCGGGCGCAAGCCACGGTGATCCGCTGGGGCGAATTGCTCGCCAACAGCCACCCGCAGGTGCAGATGGCCGAGCGTATCGCCAAAGAGGTCAAGGAAAAATCGGGCGGGCGCATCGATATCCAGCTGTTCCCCAATGGCCAGTTGGGCTCGGGCAAGGACATGATCGAGTCCGTCTCCTCCGGTGCCTTGCATCTTACCACCGATGGCGCGGGGGCATTGAGTGCCTTTTTGCCGCAATTGTCGGTGATCGAAGCGCCCTATCTGTGGCGCGATGCCGCCCATCTGGCCAAGATCAACCAGGCTCCCTTGATGGGCAAGTTGAACAGCGATCTGGTCGCCAAGCGCGGCATGCGGATGCTGAATGTCACCTATTACGGCAAGCGTCACCTGACATCTGGCACCAAGAACATCCAGTCTCCCGCCGATATGGCCGGTTTCAAATTGCGTGTTCCTGCCGTGGATGTGTTTCTGGCAATGGCCGAGGCCTGGGGGGCGCGCGCCACGCCGATCGCCTTCCCCGAACTCTATCTTGCCTTGTCGCAAGGTGCGGTTGACGGACAGGAAAATCCCCTGCCGACCATCCAGAGTGCCAAATTGTTCGAGGTCCAGAAATATCTGATCCTGACCGAACATATCATCACGCCGCGCATGATCATTGTGAATGATGCCTTCTGGAAAGGCCTGCCTGCGGCCGACCGCAGTCTTGTCGAAGCGGCGTTCAATGCCGGAGCGGCATGGCAGGACAAGGAACTGCTGTCGCAGGAGGCCGGTCTGGTCAGCACCCTCAAGAGCCAGGGCATGACAGTGGTCGAGGCGAAGATCGAGGACTGGCGCAAGCCGGTGATGGCCACGGTGCCGAAAAAATTCGAAGAGCGCTGGGGCAAAGGCACTTTCGACGCGTTGTTTGCCCTGTAAGGGCTTGATCGTCATTGCAAGGGGTGCGGGGCATTTGGCCCCGCAAAAGGGGACTGAAATGACATTTCAGGTTATTTACGCCAACCTCCAAAGGGCGATGGCGGTTTTTGATTTATGGGTTGTCAATTTGGCCAAGCTGTTTGTCGTTGCCCTTCTGGCAACGGTGCTGGCGGGCGTGTTCTGGCGCAGTTTTGGCCACCCCTTGAGCTGGACGGACGAGGCCAGCGGTTACCTGATGGTCTGGACGGCCTGTCTGGGCTGGATCATGGCCACGCGCCGCCACGCCCATATCCATATCCGCTTTTTTCAGGATCACATGCCCCGATCGATGCGGGAGCCCTGCCAGTTATTGATCGAGCTGATGGTGATCGTGTTCGGCTGTTTTGTGGCTTCCAAAAGCGTGCATCTGGTGATGGTCAATTCGGATATCGAGGCGACCAGCATGCCGATTTCGGCGGCTTGGCTCTATGCGCCTTTACTGCCTGCGGGTCTGGTCACGGCCGGTCAGGCGCTGGTTGATTTCGGTCGGCGCTGGAACGGCGAAAGGGAGTCAGAATCATGACTGCCATGATGTTGAAAATTGCCGGTGTCTGGTTGATCACGATTCTGGCAGGCTTGCCGCTGTTTGTATCGATGGGGCTTGCGGCGCTGGCTTTTCTGTTGCTGGCCGGAATGCCGGTAACCGTTCTGCCGCAAAAAATGGCAGGGTCGATCAACTCCTTTCCGATCATCGCCGCGCCTTTGTTCATCCTGATGGGCAATATTCTGGCGGCCGCCCAATTGACCGACAAGATTGTGGCCTTTGCCAGCGCGGTGATCGGCTGGGTGCGTGGCGGTTATGCCCATGCCAGTATCCTGACCAGCATGATTTTTGCGGGCATGGTCGGCTCGGCTGTCGCCGATGCGGCGGGAGCCGGCGCCATTGAAGTCCGCGCCATGCGCAAGGCGGGTTACCGGCCCGAAACAGCGGCATCCATTACCGCCGCCGCCGCAACCATCGGCCCGATCATTCCCCCGTCCTTGCCGATGGTGATTTACGGGGTGACGGCCGATGTCTCGATCGGCAAACTGTTTCTGGCGGGCGTTATTCCGGGTCTGCTGATGGGTCTGGCCTTGATGGTGATGGTGTCGCTGGTGGCGCGTCGCGAGGGCATGGCCCGCAAAGCCTTTGTCGGCTTCAGAATGGTCGGAAAAACCTTTTTGCAGGGCTTCTTTGCCTTGATGACCCCAGTTGTGATTTTGGGCGGCATTTTCGGGGGCTTTTTTACCCCGACAGAAGCGGCGGCTTTTGCCTGCCTTTATGCGTTGTTTTTGGGATTCGTGGTCTACCGGACCCTGACCTGGCAACATATCGGGCCGATTTTGCAGGAAACGGCTGAAACGACCGGTCTTGTGCTGGTGCTGGTGATGGCCGCTGGTGCGTTGGGTTGGTGCATTTCCATTTCAAGCCTGCCGCAAACGCTGACCCCGATGATCCTCGATACGATCAAGGATCCGCTGGTGTTCCTGCTGATGGCCAATCTGTTGATGCTGTTGATCGGCTGTTTCATGGAAGCCCTGGCGGCCATGCTGATCCTGATCCCGATCCTTGTGCCTGCCGCAATCAGCTTCGGTATCAATCCGGTGCAGTTCGGGGTTATCATGGTGTTGAACCTGATTTTGGGCACGATCCATCCGCCCATCGGTGTGGTGCTGTTTGTGGTCACCCGTATTGCCGATGTGTCGTTTGAAACCATGTCGCGCGCCATTCTGCCGTGGTTGATCCCGCTGATAGTCGTATTGCTGGCGATTACGGTCTGGCCGCCGCTCACGTTATGGTTGCCCTCGCTTTATTTCTGAGTTTCGTTGTAAACAGGCTGATGGATAGAGTGAATGACCAGCGCATGCGGGCGCAAGACTGCCCGTGTTGCACCAAGCCTTCGGGGATCGACCGGCGGGCCGTGCTCGGCTTTGCCGCGTCAGCCGTGGCGTTTGCCTCGCCTGTTTGGGCCGCAGGCGAGCAGGCGATCGAGCCGGTTTTGACCCTGCCGCCCGATCGCGCCATTGCGTCTGCCGTCGCTCTGACGCTGGACGCCTGTTCTGGCGGATTTGACGGCCATCTGTTGCAGGCCCTGATCGAGTGGAAGGTGCCTGCCACCCTATTTGTCACAGGTCTCTGGCTGGCCCATAACCCGAAAGCTCTGGCCCAGATCATGGCGTATCCGCGTTTGTTCAGGCTCGGCAATCACGGCGCGCGCCATCAGGCCATGGTGTTGGGAGATCGCTCGATTTACGGGCAAAAAACTGTCGGTACCATCGAGGCCGCCCGTCAGGAAGTGATGGAGGGCGGCAGGCTGATCGAGCAGGCAACGGGTGTCAGACCGCAATGGTTTCGCGGAGCGACGGCGCTGTACAGTCCGGCCTTATTGCCGATGATCGGGGCGTGGGGCTATCGGGTGGCCGGATTTTCGCTCAATGGCGATGCGGGAGCCAGTCTGTCCGCGCAGGGTGTCGCGGCCCGAATCGGACGGGCCAAGGCGGGTGATGTGATTATCGCCCATATCAACCAGCCCCACCGCTCAAGCGGGGCGGGTGTCGTGGCCGGGGTGAAACGGCTTGTTGACCAAGGATTTACCTTTACGGCACTTGATGGAAGCGTTTGAGCTTGAAATGACCGAAAACTATTGCTCTTGGTGAGAAATCATCGCATTTGATCGAACCGTCCTCTAAAATTTCCGATTACATGTCCCGTATTGTTCTTGCCCTTCTGTGTGCTTTCGGTCTGCTGGCCAGTGTGGCAATGCCTGTTGCCGCGCGCGCCGAAAGCTATGTTGCCGGCGACAGCATCGGCATGGGTGTCGGCATGGCCTCGCAACTGCCTTCCGTGGCGGCGATTTCGATTGCGATCCGTGGTCCCAAAATCATCGAGCAGTTGCGCGCGGTGCCTGCGGGTTCGACCGTCTTTCTGAGCCTCGGAACCAATGATGCGGTCTCCAATCTTGTCAAAGGCGGGGCCGATCTCGACCGGCTGGTGGCTTATGCGCATGAGCAGAGGTTGAAAATCTACTGGATCGGGCCGCCTTGCGTGCTCAAGCCGTGGGATGACAGCGCCAAAAAGCTGGATGAATCCTTGCGGGCCGATCTGGCCCGAACCGGCATTACCTATGTGGGCATGCGGGCACAGGCCTTGTGCGATCCTGCGGTGCGGGCTAAGGACGGCATCCATTTTACCATGACGGGCTATCGGATGATGTGGCAACTGGCCGCAGAAGCGGCCAATATCAAACCGGTGGTGCAATCCGCCCCTGTGCATGCAGGGGCATCCCATGCCGGGCCGCCAAAAAAGAAACGCAAGAAACAGCATAAAAAGACCGTGGTGCCGGCCGCAAATTCCGGTGCGGCGAAATGAGGTTGACGAGACGGATGGGATGGCGTGCCTCATGGCTGGCGGGATTGGTGATGGTGGCTGTATGCGGCCTGACCAAGCCTGTATTGGCGCAACCCGAACCCCCGCATCTGGCCTTTATCGGCGATTCGATGAGCGATGGTCTGTGGGGTGGCTTTATCCGTCTGGCGACCAAAAACGCCTGTCTGTCGGCCATCTCCTACGAGCGCCACGGCAAAAACGGTATCGGACTGGTGCGGATGGATCAGGCCGATCTGGTGCGTGATTTTCTGTCCATCGTGCAAAAAACCAGCAGTCCCAAGGTGATTGTCCTGTCTGTTGGGTTGAATGACCGGCAGGATGCCTGGTTCGGTGATCGCACCCGCATCCCCTATGGCAGTGAGGATTGGACGGTGTTCTATAAAGCCCGTGTGACCCAGATGATGGAAGCCGCCGAGGCGGCCGACCATGGTCTGGTGATATTGGGCCTGCCGGTCCTGCGCGAGGCCAAAGCCAATGAGGATGCATTGGCCAAAAACAAATTGCTGGCCGATGTGGTCAAAGCCTTCGGCAAACCCTCGATTGTGTTTTTGCCAAGCCCGCTTGATCCGGCAGAAGGGGCGCAGGCGTTCAAATCCTATGACAGGATCGGCGGCAGTATGACGCAGATGCGGGCTTCCGATGGCGTGCATTTTACCCAAGCCGGATATGATTATCTGACACAAAGCCTGTTGCCGGCCATTCTGGCCGTGTTGCAACAAAAGGGTTGGGCACCGGCGGGGCCCTGCCCTTGAGGTCGCGCAATCCGCTCCCGTTTGGCTGGGGTCCGGCCATTCTGGTGCTTGTTGTGCTGAGCCTGCTGGTGGTCAAAACCGCGAGAAATCTGATCGACGACCATCCCGAAGGCATCGGGGCCTGGATCTCCTCGCTGTTTTCGGACCAGGAGGATCAGCCCGCCGAAACCGGCCAGCAGGGGGCATCAGTGCCGATCGTGATGGCTGTTCTGGGTGACAGCCATGTGGCGGCCGATCTGTTCAGCGGCCATATGCGCAATCTGTTGCAACAGCGCTATGGCGAAGGCAACGGGCTTCTTTTGCCTTTGGGCCAGCCGCATCCGGGGATCAGAAGCGGTGTTGTAACCGTGCAGGCCTCCCCGGGCTGGACCAGCCGGACGGTGATGAACACACCGGCTGACGGGCGGTTTCTGCTGTCGGGGTCTATCGCGGAAACAAGCGGGCCGGACCAGACCTTGTTGTGGCAAACGCGCCGCCGGCCTCTGGCTTTCGAGACCATCGAACTGGTGTTCCAGACCGGTCCGCAGGCCGGAGAGGTCGCGCTTGCGCTGGATGGCGAACCGGCAGGGCAGTTCGATCTGTCGCACCAGAATGAGGGGATGACATCGATTGCCTTGCGGCCCAAAGCAGGCGGGGACGGAACCTTCCGTTCCCTGTTGCTGACCACCCGCACGGCGAAACCGGTTGTGCTGTTGCAAGTCCTTGTGAGGCCTCTGGCCTCCGGCATCAGTGTGATCAGCACCGGCTATCCGGGGGCTACATTTTCGGTGCTCGACCGGATGGATACGCCCGCCTTCGATCTGGCTTTGCAAAAACTCAATCCCGATCTGCTGGTGCTGGCTTTCGGGACCAATGAGGGGTTTGATGACAATCTGGCCCTGCCGCGCTACCAGCAAATGCTGGCACGGCAGGTCAGTCGATTCAAAAAACTGTTGCCGCAGACGCAACTGGTGCTGATCTCGCCGCCGGTCGGAGGCAGGGCCGCGCCCCAGCAGGATTGCGGCTGGATGGAACCGCCCAAACTGGCGATGGTCCGGCAGGCGCAGGATCAACTGGCCCTGAGCCAGTCCCTGCCGATCTGGCATTGGTCGCAAATCATGCCGCAAAACTGTGCAGGACATCAATGGACACTTGATCAGCCGCGCCTGATGGCCGATGACCATATCCATCTGACCGGCGAAGGGTATCGCCGGAGTGCCGAGGCTTTTGTGACATTTGTGATGCCTGTGATTGACCGGACCATCGGGGAGCGCGCCAATGCTGTTCCCAAGCACTGAATTTGCGGTGTTTTTTAGCTGTGTCTGGGCGGTGGCCTGGCTGTTGCGCGAGGCTAATACGGCGCGCAAATGCTTTCTGGCTTTGGCCAGCCTGCTGTTTTATGCCGCTTGGGATGCCCGCTTCGTCCTGATGCTGTTGGCGGTGGCGGTGCTGATGCTGGTCTGCGGCCAATGGATCGAACGCAGTGCGGCGCGGCGGCGGGCCAGCATCACCAGTGCGGGCATTGTGCTGTTGCTGGCTGTGTTGGGCTATTTCAAATATGCCGATTTGCTGATTGCCTCGTTGATCCAGTTGGCCGACCTGCTCGGCCTTTCGCTGGATCTGGATCTGGTTGATGTGGCGGTGCCGGTCGCCATTTCATTTTTTACCTTCCATGCCATTTCCTATCTGGTCGATGTCCATAAAAGCACCATCAAGGCCAGTCACAGCCTGCTCGATCTGGTGCTCTATATCAGTTTCTTTCCGCATCTGGTGGCCGGTCCGATTGTCCGTGCCCGCGAGTTTCTGCCGCAACTGACCGAAGCCCCAAGACAGATGCCGATATCGCTCGGTGCCTCTTTGGCTTTGATTATCGGGGGCCTTTTCAAAAAGGTGGTGATTGCCAATTATCTGGCGACAGCGCTGGTTGATCCGGTCTATGTCGATCCCTCCCGCGCCTCCTTGCAGGAAATATGGGGCGCGTTTTACGGTTATGCGCTGGTGATCTATTGTGATTTCAGTGCCTATACCGATATTGCGATCGGCATTGCCAGCCTGTTCGGCTATCGGTTCCCTCAAAATTTTGATCAGCCCTATCGCGCCTTGTCGGTGCAGGATTTCTGGAACCGCTGGCATATCACCCTGTCGCATTGGTTGCGGGATTATCTGTATATCCCGCTTGGCGGCAACCGGCTCGGCCGCTGGCTGACCGTGCGCAATCTGATGATCACCATGTTTCTGGGCGGATTGTGGCACGGGGCCAGCGGGACATTCATTCTGTGGGGCGGACTGCACGGAGTGGCATTGATGCTCCATTATGGCTGGGCGCGGACCGGGCGGGCGCAGGCTTGGCGCCATCATCCCAATTATCAGGCTGTCTCGTGGTTTTTGACCTTCCACACGGTGTGCCTGTTGTGGGTTCTGTTCCGTTCACCCGATCTGGAAACCGCCGGACAATTCCTGAATGCCTTGTGGCATGCCCCGGTTGGAGCCGGCGGATTGTCGTTGTCGATCCAGCTTCTGCTGGCTTTGGGAGCCGTGACGCAGATGGTTCCCAAAGTGGTCTGGGCGCGTCTGGTCGGGGGTTTCGAACACAGCCCGTGGGTCGTGCAAAGTGTGTTGGTGACGCTGGCTTTGCTGGGACTGCTGGTTCTGGCACCGACCAATGCCGCGCCATTTATCTATTTCCGGTTCTGAGGTGAAAATGGACCAGCCAGTGCAACAGGTTTCGATCGGACGGGCGATGCGGGTGATCTATCCGGCTTTGCTGGTGGCGTGGCTGGCTTTTCCGGCTCCGGTCCGTGATTGGGCGAGCGAGCGGGCCGCCGAGGGCTTTTTGCCGCAAGCCGTTTTGCCCCTGTTCGACAGCGTCGCAGCCCTGTCCGGACAGTTGGGCGTGTCACAGACCATGCAACGCTTGCATGATCAGATGAATGCCCGGTTGGACGAGCGGATCCGCTGAACGGACGGTGACTTAGCCGCCATCATTTTTGCGTGGTGGCGTAAGAGAGGCCGTTTGCGGCTTTACAGGCGGTTTTTTGGTGGCCGTGGCCGTCGGCTTGGCAACGGGTGCGGCTTTGCTGGCAACAGGCTTGTTCACGACAGGTTTGTTGGCGACAGGCTTGCCGGCCAGCGGTTTGGCCGTGGCTACCGCTGGAGCGGGCTTGCCCGCCGTTGCTTTGGCTGAGGCACCAACACCCGGCTTGGCCGTAACGGGTGCGGGTTTTGCATTGGCTGGTGTTGCTTTGGCGGGGGTTTGCGCCGTGGTTTTGGCAGTCGCTGGCGCAGGCGCGGGAGCCACTACAGGCGCTACAGTTTTGGGGGCCGTGGCCAAAGCGGTTTTTGTAGGCTCGGTTTGCGGCACGAACGGCGCGATGCTGGCGACCTGTGCAGGGGCGGCATGGCGGTTCAGTTGGGCAGGGCGGCCATCGGTGCGCAAGGTGGCCAACAGGACCTTGTCATCATCCCCTTCCATCGGGGCGCGGCCGACATAGTCGACCTTGACGCGAGCAGTGCCCAGATGTTTGAAATTCAGGCTGGTGGCAACCTGTTCGGACACATCGACCAGACGATCATCATGATAGGGACCGCGATCGTTGACGCGGGCGATGATCGAGCGGCCATTCAGCGTATTGGTCACGCGCACATAGCTGGGCAGTGGCATGGTCGGATGGGCCACGGAAATCGATTCGCGGTCGAACACCTCGCCATTGGCGGTCATGCGGCCATGAAAGGACGGGCCATACCAAGAGGCCGTCCCCACCGCGCTGTAATTCTTGTCCTCGCGGGGCACGTAGAGCTTGCCCGCTACGGTATAGGGCTTGCCGACCATGTCATAGCCGCCGCCTTTGGGAATCGGCTCGCCATCGGGAATGACTTTCGGGCTGGCTTTGACTCCATATTTGTTACCGGAGGCGGTTTTGGTCGGATTAGTTGCGCAATTGGCGACCAGCAGTCCCAGCATGATCACAGCGGCAGGGCGGAGCCAGCCAAGCGTGTTCCGGCTCCTGATCGGCAGGCTGGCAGGCAAAACCTGTCCGGCATGCAGGGGGTTTGGGCCGTGGGGAGACTGCGTCAAATCAAAATCCTTGAAAAACTCCGATCAGGCGCACTTGTTCCATAGCCGGAATAGAAAGCACCTATCCTGTTGTTTATAGTCTTGTGAGCGCCCGCTTGCCACACAGGCAGGAAAATTTTTTGGCTTATGCTTACCAAAGCCTTAACGAGGCAAGGTTGTCCTGAATCACCGGTTGCGTCACATTGTGGTATCACGCTGTTATGGTCTGGATGATTTTGTGAGCTCTTCCCACAACCGGCTCGTGCTGGAACTGTCGGTCCTGTCGGCCACCAGCTTTGCCATGCTTGGATTGCACCAGCCTTTTTTTCCGATCTGGCTGGCAACGCGCGGGCTTGAGGCGGAGCAGATCGGCCTGATCCTGTCTGTGCCTATTTTTCTGCGTGCCTTTGTCGGGCCCTGGATCACCGGTCTGGCCGATCGCTACATCGCACCGCGCCATTTGCTGGCGGTGGTCGGCGGTCTGGCCGGTTGCGGCTGGCTGGTCATGCCGTTCAGCCCGGATTTTCCGGTTCTGCTTTTGGTGGTGACCCTGACGGTCACCATGATGCTGGCGCCCATTCCTCTGGGTGATGTGATCACTCTGGATGCGTTGCGTGATCATCCTGTGCTGGTCTATGGCCGATTGCGGGTATGGGGATCGATTGCTTTCATGCTGGTGACCCTGCTGGCGGGCCTGATGGTGTCATGGCTGGAAGTGGCAATCGTGCCTGTGGTGATGGCTGTCTTTAGTTTCGGCACCACGGCTGTGGCGATGTGGATGCGCACGGGCATGTTTATTCCGGCCCGCGATATCAAACCGGTGGATGCCGATGCGCCGGACCAGTCCACGCCGCCGGTGCCGTTGCGCCTGTATCTGTTGCTGGTCGGCACGGGACTGGTCGGATCCTCCAATGCCGTGCTCAATGGTTTCGGGCCGGTGCTGTGGGTCCAGCAGGGCATACAGTCATGGCAGATCGGGGTGCTGACCGCCTGTTCGGTGGTGGTCGAAATTGTCGTTTTCTGGCGGTTGGGCGGAAACAGGGATGTTGATCGGGCCTTCCGTTATCTGATGATCGGTGGTGGGGCGGCGGTAATGCGCTGGTTGTTGATGGGCCTTGGCCCCGATGTCGTCGGGATCGGACTGTTGCAAACCCTGCATGCCCTGAGCTTCGCCCTCTTCCATCTCGGCGCATTGGGAATGGTGGCCGCTTTGGCTCCGGTGGCCCGCCGCGCCCATGTGCAGGGCATGTTTTCTGCCGCCAATGCCTTGATGTTTGCGCTGGTCACGGTGCTGGCAGGGCCGTTGGTGCAGGCTTGGGGGATTAAGGCCTATTTCGGAATGATCCCCTTTGCGCTGGCCGGCCTGATGCTGATCATGCTGGCGCACCACAAGCGGTAAACCGGCAAGGCAGACCCGCATCGGCGCCGGGACTAGGCCGCTTCATATCAGGGGCGAATTGTTTTACAGTCGCAACAAGACCTCAAAAATCACTCTAAAAATCATCAAGGGACGGACCAGTACAATCATGAGCACGCAACAGGCATCAATCTATACCGGCATCTATCCGATTGCCCCGACCCCTTTTCTCGAGAATGGCGATCTCGATCTGGACGGGATGCGGCGCGTCCTTGATTGCATGATCGACCAGGGTGTGGACGGGATCTGTATTCTCGCCAATTATTCCGAACAATTTCTGCTGACCGATGCCGAGCGCGATCTGTTGACCGATCTCTGCCTTGACCATGTGGCCGGTCGGGTGCCGGTCATTGTCACCACCAGCCATTTCAGCACCCGCATTGCCAGCGAGCGCGCGGCCAAGGCCAAAAAGGCCGGTGCGGCAATGCTGATGCTGATGCCTCCCTATCACGGCACCGGATTGCGGGCCGATGAAAACGGCATGGTCGAGCATTTCGCGGCTGTGGCCAAAGCCTCCAACCTGCCGATCATGGTGCAGGATGCGCCGTTGAGCGGTGTGACACTGTCGGTGTCGTTCCTTGTGCGTCTGGCCAAGGAAGTGCCTTTGGTGCAATATTTCAAGATCGAAACCGCACAGGCGGCCGCCAAATTGCGCGGGTTGATTGCGGCTGGCGGAGCCTCGATCCTCGGACCGTTTGACGGTGAGGAATCCATCACCCTGATGGCCGATCTGGATGCAGGCGCTACCGGCACGATGTGCAGTGCTTTGTTGCCTGATCTGATCCGTCCGGTGGTGATCGACTATCTGGCAGGTCGTCGTTCTGAAGCCGCCAGCCAATATGCCCGTATTCTGCCCCTGATCAATTACGAGAACCGCCAATGCGGTTTGCGTGCGACCAAGGCGATGATGGCCGAAGGCGGCGTGATCAAGCACGAGACCGTGCGCCATCCGCTCGAGCCCCTGCATCCCCAGACACGGGCGGGCTTGCTGGAGCTGGCACGCGAGGTCAATCCGCTGGTCCTGCATTGGGGCAAGTAAACTGTGGCCATCACGCCTTTTAAGGATCACAGGACAGCACAAAAGATGGCCCCGTTTCGGGGCCATTTTCATGGGTGGATGGTTGACATCACCCGGTGAAAGGCGTGGAATGATCGAGTGATAATTAAAAGCAAAAACCGTCTGGCAGACATGCAAGGTTCTGACCGGATCCGGCAGGGGGACATGGCAATGCGGACAGGATTTTCGGGTGTGATGGCTGTTGTTGTGGCCGTGCTTCTTGCGTTATCGCCTGTGCCCGCGCAGGCCGAGCCTGTGAAAATCCGGATCGGCTGGTCAACCATGCCGGGCCATATGATTCCGGTGCTTTATGCCAAGCCGGAGATTCTCAAATATTACGGCAAGAGCTATACCGTCGAGCCGATCCTGTTCCGTGGCAGTTCGCCGCAAATTACAGCCATGGCGGCCGGTGAAATCGACATGGCGGCCTTTTCGGCGCTGGCGCTCAATCTGGCAGTGCTGAATGCGCGGCAGGATGTGAAAGTGCTGGCCGATATCATTCAGGACGGGGTGGGCGACCAGCATTCCGAAACCTTTCTGGTGCGCAAGGATTCCGGCATCAAGACCATTGCCGATATGAAGGGAAAGCGGATCGGCAGCAATGCGATCGGCTCGGCCTCCGATACGGCGATCCGGGCGATGTTCAAGAAAAATGGCATGATCGACAAGCGCGATTATACCGTGCTCGAAGTGGCGTTTCCCAATATTACGGTGATGCTGGACGAGGGCAAAATCGATATGGGCACGGTGTTGCAACCGATGTCCGACCAGTTGATGGCCACTGGCAAATACGAGGTTCTGTTCCGCGCCAAGGATGCGGTTGGTCCTTCGCAACTGGTGTTTCTGGCCGGTCGCGGTGAATTTCTGGCCAAGAACCGCCCGCAATTGATGGATTTTTTCGAGGATCATGTGCGCGCCATGCGCTGGTTTACCGATCCTGCCAACCGGACAGAAGCGTTGCAGATTATCGGCACATTCATGAAACAATCACCCGACAAGCTCAGCCACATGTTCACCAAGACGGATTATTATCGTGACCCGTTCCTGTTTCCCAATATCCGCACCTTGCAAGACAGTCTGGCGGTGATCAAGGATGTCGATCTGGCTCCCAACATCATCCAGCTTGAGCCGAAATATGTCGATCTGAGCTTTGTCGAGGAAGCCAAGCGGCGGATCGAAGGCAAGAAATAATAGGTTGGTGATGCGCAAGCATGACCGGGAAGGGCATGGGGATGGCAACGGATTTCGGCATCAAAATCGAAGGCGTGTCCCATGCCTATGGCGGCGGACAAGGCCAGCTTGGCACCAATACGCTGGCTTTGAAACAGACAGATCTGCTGATCCGGCATCATGAATTCCATGCTTTGCTTGGCCCGTCGGGTTGCGGCAAATCGACCCTGCTCTATCTGATCGGCGGGTTTATTCCGGTGCAGACCGGTTCTATCAGCACGCAAAAGGGACCGGTCACCGCCCCCGGACCGGACCGCAGTATCGTCTTCCAGAATTTTGCTCTGTTTCCATGGAAAACCGTGCTCGAAAACGTCATGTACGGCTTGCAGAAAAAAGGACTGCCGGAGGTCGAATGTCGCGACATTGCCCAAGCCCATATCAAGCTGGTGCAATTGGGTGGCTTCGAGCAGGCCTATCCCTCGCAATTGTCGGGCGGGATGCAACAACGCGCCGCCATTGCCCGCACTCTGGCGGTTGATCCCGATATTCTGCTGATGGATGAACCCTTCGGCGCGCTGGATGCGCAGACGCGGCGGGTCATGCAGGAAGAATTGCGGATGATCTGGAAAAAACGGCCCAAAACCGTGGTATTCGTCACCCATGATGTGCATGAAGCCGTGTTTCTGGCCGATCGCATTTCGATCATGAGCGCAAGACCGGGCCGCATCGAACACCAGATCGATACCGGTTTGGGACCGGAGCGCGACGAAAGCACGCTGACCGATCGCCGCTTTGTCGAATTGGGCGAGCAGATCTGGCGGCTGGTACGCGAACAGGCCGTCCTCGCCAGCCGCGGGGGCCTCTGATGGCCGGCGGCGGGATCCGGCCTCTTGCCGGAGAGCAAGAGCGGGGTTCGCTTGTGGTGATGGTGGCGCTGTGTGTGCGCTATCTGCCGGTGTTGATCATGCTGGCGCTGTGGGAATTGGCTGGCCGCTCGGGTCTTGTTTCGCAACAGATGTTGCCGGGAATCGGGGCGATTGCCTCGGCTTTTCTGGATCTGCTGTCCAGCGGTGAATTGATCATGAACGCATGGCGGTCCTTGTCGCGGGCGGCGGCGGGGCTGGGACTGGCCGTGATGATCGGCATGACAGTCGGTCTGTTGATGGCGACGCGGCCCCTGTTTCGCACGCTGATCAATCCCTTGGTGCGCATCCTGTATCCGATGCCGAAATCGGCCTTGATCCCGCTGGTGATGATCTGGTTCGGATTGGGGGATGCCTCGAAAATCTTTCTGATCTTTCTGGGTTGTCTGTTGCCGGTGATTGTCAGCGCCTATAACGGTGCGCGCGGGGTCAATCCCTTTCTGATCTGGTCGGCCACCAGTCTGGGAGCCAGTCAGGACGAGGTGTTGCGCGAGATCATCCTTCCGGCCGCCTTGCCCGATATTCTGGCAGGTTGCCGCACCGCTCTGGCGTTTTCGTTCATCCTGATGGTGAGCTCGGAATTTGTGATTGCCAAGGACGGGTTGGGATTTCTGATCGGCAGTCTGGGGGATGGCGGCAATTATCCGGCCATGTTTGCGGTGATTTTGACGGTCGCCGGCACCGGTTTTGTCGCGGACCGCCTGTTCGGCAGTTTTGTCAGCCACCGCTTGCGCTGGAAAGAACAGGCATGAGCACACTTTCCCCCGCTTATAACCGTGACCGCCTGTTGCAAGCCCTGGTGCTTGCAGGCCTGGCGCTGGTGTGGGAGGCCAGCAGTCGGGCCGGATGGGTGCATCCGTTCCTGTTGCCCCCGCTCAGCGATGTGCTGACCCGTCTGTTGACGGATATGCAGAGCGGTGCGGTGTTTGTCGATCTGGCTTTGACGCTTTACCGCGCACTGACAGGCTTTGCGATTGCCGCAGTGCTTGCGGTTCCATTGGGCATTTTGATGGCACGGCGGAGGGGCGTGCAGTGGTTTTTCGATCCGCTGATTTCCATCGGCTTTCCGATGCCCAAAATCGCTTTTGTGCCGATTTTTATTCTGTGGTTCGATATTTACGACACATCGAAAGTGATCATGATCACTTTTTCCTGTTTTTTCCCGATTGTGACCGCCACCTATTCCGGCACCAGCCATATCGATAAATGGCCGCTGTGGTCGGCCCGCGCTCTGGGGGCCAGCGAGGGCGAGTTGCTGAGGGAAATCATTCTGCCGCTGGCTTCCCCCTCGATTCTGACCGGTTTGCAGATTGCCCTGCCGGTTGGCATGATCACCACCATCGTCACCGAAATGCTGATGGGCGGTTCGGGTGTCGGCGGGGCGATGATTGCGGCCGGACGGTTTGCCGATTCGGTGGGTGTCTTTGCGGGCATTATAGAAATTGCTATATTGGGGATGGTTGTCATTCGGGGGCTCGATTGGTTGCGGGCGCGTATGCTGGTCTGGCATCCTGAAAATCGGGCGCATTGAGCGGTTGCGTTCTTCTTAAAGGAACAATTGAACATGGATTTGCGGGTCAACGATCTGCAGTGTGTGCCGTATGGGATGGACCATTGGCAGATGGGCGATATCCGGCTGGCCTTGTTTTCGGGTCGTGGTCTGGTGTTTTCTGCGGTCAATCCGTTTGTCTTTGTCGGGCCTGATACCCTGCGGTTGCACCAGTTGCGCTATCATTTTGCCGGTCTGGCAGGCACCAAAAGCGGGGAGAGACCCTCCGATCTGATCCTGCGGAGCCTGCATGCCTTATGCTCGCCGTGGGATGGCCCAAGCCGGTTGTTTCTGACGGTCTATTTTCAGGAGATCGAGCAACGGTTGGGGCTGGATCAGGCTTTGCAGGAAGCCGCACAGCGGTTGTCCGGCCTGTATCAGTGGCAGGATTGGCTGTTTTCCGCGCCTGCCGTCTTGCCGCGAGCGCATTTGTTCGCGCCCGATTTCGGCCCTGCCAAGCCCGTGAGCGAAAGCGATTTTGTGCAGATCGCCATGGCTTTGCGGATCAAGGGCCGCTTTTTCGCGGTCTTGACCGAAGCCAGCGCACCGACACCCAAGGCCGCACGGCAAAAACGCAGTCGGCTGGAGGCGCAGGATATCGAGGTGTTGCAACTCGACAGTTCAGGCGGCACAGCGGCCGTGATCAGGCTCATCGACAAGGTGATGGAGGCCGAAGGCCCGGATTTCTGGAAGGCCGATCCGATCCCGCAAGGCCCCTTTGCCCCGACAGCTTTCACGCTTTAGGCTCGCGACTGTTCTAGGTCTTGGATTGTCTCAGCAGATCGAGGCTTGCCTCGATGGCCGCTGGGGCAATATCGCGGGTGATAAACACAATACGCGTGTCGTGATCATCGTCGGGCCAATCGGCCAGACTGGTCGGCGGATTCAACAGATGTTGCACGGCCTGAATGATCACCGGACCGGGGCGGCCTGCGACATGCACAATGCCCTTGATCCGCAACAGGTCTTTGCTTCGCAAGGACAGGAGCGAGTTGAGCCAGCGCTCGAGCGCCTTGGCGGCAATGGGTTCCGAGGTGCGCATGCAAAAGGCGCTGACATGGGCATTGTGGCGGTTGGGATCGTTATGGGCATGGTCGTGATCATGTCCGTGCGCGTGCGCGTGATCGTGATCGTGTCCGTGATCATGGTGGTGGGCTTGAACAGCGGCATCACCGAGCCAGTGGTTGATGTTGCCATGCGGTTGGTGGCTGTGGGAATCGGGTGACCCGAAGATCAGTTCGGCCGTGATTGCGCCTTGAATGACCAGATGGCTTTGCGCTGTGGGGTTGATGCGTTGCAGGGCCGTTTGCACGGCCGCCAAGCCGTTGGCATCGGTCAGATCGCTTTTGGTGATCAGGATGCAATCGGCGGCCGTCAATTGCTGGACGGCTTCGGGATAGTCTTCCAGCGTCGACAGGCCGTTCACGCTATCCAGCGTGGCCACCACCCGATGCAGTGTGAACAAGGGCGCGATCATCCGGTCATTGGCGAGCGTCTGGATGATCGGGGTCGGATCGGCCAGACCGGTTGTTTCAATCGCCACCCGCGAGAACGGTGGCAACAAGCCTTGTTGCGAGCGGCGCACCAGATCGAGCAGGGTATCGACCAGATCGCCGCGTACCGTGCAACAGATACAGCCGTTTTGCAGGACCACGGTGTTTTCGATGGCCTGTTCGACCAGCAGATGATCGATCGGGATTTCCCCGAATTCATTGATGATCACCGCCGTATCCGCCATACCCTGCCCCTGCAGGACATGGTTGAGCACGGTGGTTTTGCCACTGCCCAGAAAGCCCGTCAGAATGGAGACGGGAATGGGTGCGGTTGGTGGGGCGGCTGGATCGGTCATTCCGGTGTGCGGGCGCGTTACAGATCGAGTTCGAGAATGTAAAGGCCGCCGCTATGCCGGTCGACAGCATAGACAATGGCATTTTCATCGACAAACACATCATTGATCTGGATGGTGGGCACGCGCGATCCCTTTGGACCTTCGGGCACATAGGCCGCGACTTCCTTGGGTTGCAACGGATTGGACAGATCGTAAGCCCGCACGCCCGCATTGAAGAAGGTCGAGAAAATCAGCGTATCCGAGCGGAACGAGGTCTCGCCCGGCCGGTTTTCATGCAGGTTATGCGAGCCGTAGCGGCCTCCGGCATGGCCGTATTTTTCGAATGACGGCATGGGCAGGGTGCTGATCGGCACCAGATTGTTCTCGTTGCGGGCATCGAGAATCCAGGTCAGTTTCGGCCAGTCCTCGCCATTGTCCTTCACGCATTCATCCGACACCACCAGCAGATCGCGGCTGAACAGCGGCAGGACCGTATGGGTAAAACCCGGATAAGGCGGATGCGGGTTGAAATTCGAGATCACCTTGGGACTGCCCATGTCGCTGATGTCGAGCACGAAGCCGCCGCCATCCAGATAGGCCACATAGGCGCGGTCGGGCCGTTGCGGAAACACATTGGTGTTATGGGC
>CANGOE010000034.1 GCA_947455455.1 Hyphomicrobiales bacterium | reverse complement strand
TGCAACTCCCCCATCACATCCTGCACCGATACGCCGCCGATGCGAAGCACGACCAAAAGATGATAGACAAGATCGGCGGCTTCGAGGGTCAAAGCGCGGCGATCCTTTTCAACGGCGGCAATGACGGTCTCGACGGCTTCCTCGCCCAGCTTTTTGGCGGCATAGGCCTGGCCCTTGTGCACCAGCTTGGCCGTGTAGGAATCTGCAGGCGAGGCTTTGGCGCGTTCGGCCAGATAGGCATCGAGCTGTTCGAGCGAAAAATCGGTCATGCATCCATCCTCACCGGCAATCCGGCATCGGCCAGCGCCTGTTTGGCCTCGTTGATCGTATAGGTCCCGAAATGGAAGATCGAAGCCGCCAGAACCGCCGAGGCATGGCCGTCGCGAATACCTTCCACCATGTGCTGTAACGAGCCGACACCGCCAGAGGCGATCACCGGCACATGCACCGCATCGGCAATCGCCCGGGTCAGGGCCACGTCATAGCCGACTTTGGTCCCGTCACGATCCATCGAGGTCAGCAACAATTCGCCCGCGCCAAGCTCCGTGACCTCCCTGGCATAGGCAATCGCATCGAGGCCGGTCGGTTTGCGGCCCCCATGGGTGAAAATTTCCCAGCGGTCCGGCTCGTGCGCCTGTGACACTTTTTTGGCATCGATGGCCACGACAATGCATTGGCCGCCGAATTTTTCGGCCGCACGGCTGACCAGCGAACGGTCATGCACCGCCGCCGTCATGATCGACACCTTGTCGGCTCCGGCCAACAGCAAGGTGCGGATATCATCAAGCGTGCGGACCCCGCCACCCACCGTCAACGGCATGAAACAGGCTTCCGCCGTGCGGGTGACCACATCGATCAGCGTGCCGCGATCCTCGTGGCTGGCGGTAATATCGAGAAAACACAACTCATCCGCGCCTGCCGCATCATAGGCAATGGCGCTTTCCACGGGGTCACCGGCATCGCGCAATTCCAGAAATTGCACGCCCTTGACGACGCGGCCATCCTTGACATCCAGACAGGGAATGACGCGAACCTTAAGCACGGGCCTCTCCCTTGACCGACCGGATCAGACGCAAGGCCTCTTCCGGATCCAACCGGCCATCATACAATGCGCGTCCGGTAATCGCCCCTTCCAGCACCGCGCAATCGGGCTGGAGCAAACGCTGGACATCATCGATAGAGGCCAGACCGCCGGAGGCAATCACCGGAATTTGCAGGCTGTTGGCCAGGTCCAGCGTGGCCTCGATGTTCAGGCCCTTCAATATGCCGTCGCGGGCAATATCGGTATAGACAATGGCCGCCACGCCGGCATCTTCAAACCGGTGTCCGAGTTCGACCGCCGAGATTTCCGACAACTCCGCCCAGCCATCCACCGCGACGCGGCCATCGCGCGCATCGATGCCGACCGCCACCCGACCGGGAAACAGACGGGCCGCCTCGCGGACAAAAGCCGGATCCTTGACCGCCGCCGTGCCGATGATGACGCGGGCCACGCCGTGGTTCAGCCAGCCTTCAACCGTTTTCATCGTGCGGATCCCGCCGCCCAACTGCACCGGAACCTTGACCCGATCCAGAATCCCCCGCACCGCCGCCGCATTCATCGGCTTTCCGGCAAAGGCCCCGTCCAGATCGACCAGATGCAACCATGAAAATCCCTGACTTTCGAAATCAGCCGCCTGCGCGGCAGGATCGTCATTGAAAACAGTGGCCTGTTCCATGTCACCCTGCACCAGACGCACGCAACGTCCTTCTTTCAAATCAATTGCCGGAAACAGGATCACGGTTGCCACCTCAGGAAATTCGCAATGAAGGCCAGACCGAGTTTCTGGCTCTTTTCGGGATGGAATTGCGTGCCGACAATGTTGTCGCGGCCCACAATCGCGGTAATCGGCTGACCGTAATCGGTGGTCGCCAGCACATCGGAAGGATGCTCGGCCTTCAGGTGGTAGGAATGGACAAAATACGCATTCCATCCCGCCGCACCGGTCGGAATCCCGTCAAGCAAAGCGTGCGGATGGGCATTGTGCAGGGTATTCCAGCCCATATGCGGGATTTTCAAGGCAGGATCATCCGGCTCGATTTTCACGACCTCGCCCGGTATCCAGCCCAGACCCTGGCTGGTTTCATATTCTCGGCCATAGCTGGCCAGCAATTGCATGCCGACGCAAATGCCCAGAAAGGGACGGCCCTGCTTGTGCACGACCTCGTCCAGCACCTCGTGCATGCCCGCCACCGCATCCAGTCCGCGACGGCAATCGGCAAAGGCGCCCACGCCGGGCAACACGACCCGATCGGCCTTGCGCACCACATCGGCATCCGAGCTCAGGGTGACTGTCATCCGCAAATCCTGATCGCGGACCACCCGTTCAAACGCCTTGTGGGCCGAATGAAGATTGCCCGAACCATAGTCGATAATCACGATATTCATCGGCGCGCCTCGGGAAACAGACCCAAGATAGCCGACCGGCGATAGCTGGCATGGGCCAGATCGGCATTGAAATTCGACATGGCGGTTTCAATGTCACCAACCGGCACGTCGGGCCGCTGTTTGCTGACCACAAATCCCTGTTCGAGATGGCGCAACAAGGCCGTATCCTCCTTGTCGGCAACCACGACATTGACGAGATCGAAACCCTGCCTCTGCAGGGCCCCGCCGCGCAGATCGGCCGCCGCAAGGCCTATGAACAGAGCCACCAGCGCATCCATGACCAGCATCAAGGCCTTGTTGTTCAAAGCCATCTCGCTGAACAGCACGGCAAACACGGCGCTGGCAACCACCAGCATGCCCAGCGGCCGCCATGCCCGATGATAGGCACACCAGAGCACCGGCATCAGAAACGCCCAGAATGAAAAACCCTCGCGCACAACCACCGCTTCCGCCTGTTGCGAAAGCGACGGCCTGTTCGGCGAGGATGCCGCATAAATGGCAAAAACAGCCATGGTGAAGCCCTTATAATGTACCCTTGGTGGAGGGAACACGTCCCCCCTCGCGCGGATCGACCGCCAAAGCCTCACGCAAACTCCGCGCCAAGCCCTTGAAACAGGATTCGGCAATGTGATGCGCATTGTCGCCATACAAAGTCTCGACATGCAGTGTCAGACCGGCATTGATGGCAAAAGCCTGGAACCATTCCCGCACCAGCTCGGTATCGAAAGTGCCGATTTTGGCCACTTCGAACCGGGTGCGGAATACCAGAAACGGACGGCCGGAGACATCGACAGCCACCCGCGTCAGCGTCTCATCCATCGGCAAATGCACACAGGCATAGCGCGCAATGCCTTTTTTATCACCAAGCGCCTGCAACAGCGCCTGGCCCATGGCAATGCCGATATCCTCGACGCTGTGATGGTCGTCGATATGGGTGTCGCCGTTGCAACGGACGGTCAGATCGATCAGCGAATGGCGGGCAAACAGCTCCAGCATATGATCGAAAAAGCCGACACCGGTCTTGATATCGGCTTGGCCCGTGCCGTCGATATTCAATGAAACTTCGATCTTGGTCTCGGCGGTATTGCGCGCCAATTCTGCCTTACGCATCTGTCTGGTCCTTGATGGGCGGCGTGTCACGCGCCCGCTTTGTCTCGGGTGGAGAATGGCCTTCTATCAAGAAGCGGGCTTTTGCGCCACCTGAAAGAAAGCAGTACCGCTTCATGCCCTCTTTCATATCGGCATAGCTTATCCTACATGAGAGCAGACATTGCGGGGAAAGCGATCATGACACAAGACGAGTCCAAACGCTGGCGGGCCACCACCATTCTGATGGTCCGCAAGGGCGACACCGTGGTGATGGGTGGTGACGGGCAAGTCAGCCTCGGCCAGACTGTCATGAAGGCCAATGCCAAAAAAGTGCGCCGTCTGGGCAAAGGCGAGGTCATTTCGGGCTTTGCAGGCTCCACCGCCGATGCCTTTACCCTGTTTGAACGGCTGGAAGCCAAGCTGGAACAATATCCCGGCCAATTGACGCGGGCCTGTGTCGAACTGGCCAAAGACTGGCGGACCGACCGCTATCTGCGCCGTCTCGAAGCCATGATGCTGGTGGCCGATCGGTCCGTCGGGCTGATCCTGTCGGGCACGGGCGATGTGCTGGAGCCCGAAGGCGGGATCATGGGGATCGGTTCGGGTGGTACCTATGCGCTGGCCGCGGCCCGCGCTTTGATCGATACCGATGCGGATGCCGAGGCCATTGTCCGCAAATCCCTGCACATTGCCGCCGATATCTGCGTCTATACCAATGCCAATATCGTGATTGAAACGCTCTCGACACAAGAAGCCAAAGCATGACCCATTTCTCGCCGCGTGAAATTGTCTCCGAACTGGACCGCTTCATCGTCGGACAGGCCGATGCCAAACGTGCGGTGGCGATTGCCCTGCGCAACCGCTGGCGGCGGCAACAGCTGACCGGCACGATGCGGGACGAGGTCATGCCGAAAAACATCCTGATGATCGGCCCGACAGGGTGCGGCAAAACCGAAATCGCCCGCCGGCTGGCGCGGCTGGCCGGAGCGCCCTTTCTGAAAATCGAGGCCACCAAATTCACCGAGGTCGGTTATGTCGGCCGCGATGTCGAGCAGATCATCCGCGATCTGGTCGAGGTCGGGATCAGCATGATCAAGGACCGCAAGCGCAAGGATGTCGAGGCCCGCGCCCGTTTGGCCGCCGAAGACCGGGTGCTCGATGCATTGGTCGGGGCCAGTGCCAGCGCATCGACCCGCGACAGTTTCCGCAAGAAATTGCGGGCCGACGAGCTGGATGACAAGGAAATCGAGATCGAGGTGCAAAGCCCGCAAGGCGGCATGCCGATGTTCGACATTCCCGGCGCACCGGGCACAGCCATGGGCGCGATCAATCTGGGCGAGCTGTTCGGCAAATCCAACCGCACCACCACCCGCCGCACCACGGTCAAGGATGCCTATGCGCCGCTGGTCTCCGAGGAAAGCGACAAGCTGATCGATCAGGAGGCCATCCTGCAGGAGGCGATCCGCGAGGTCGAGAACAACGGCATTGTTTTTCTCGACGAGATCGACAAGATCTGCGTGCGCGAGGGCCGCAGCGGGGCCGATGTCTCGCGCGAAGGCGTCCAGCGCGACCTGTTGCCGCTGATCGAAGGCACGACCGTGACCACCAAACATGGCGCGGTGAAAACCGACCATATCCTGTTCATCGCATCGGGCGCGTTCCATGTCGCCAAACCGTCCGATCTGTTGCCCGAATTGCAGGGCCGCCTGCCGATCCGTGTCGAACTGCAACCGTTGAACGAGCATGATTTCAAACGGATTCTGGTCGATACCGAAGCCAGCCTGATCAAGCAATATATCGCCTTGTTGCTGACCGAAGGGGTCGATCTGGTCTTTACCGATGACTCGATTACCGAAGTCGCCAAAATTGCGGTTCAGGTCAATTCCACCGTCGAAAACATCGGCGCACGCCGTTTGCAGACGGTGATGGAACGGATTCTCGACGATATCTCTTTCACAGCTCCCGACCATTCGGGAGAAACCATCACGATTGATGCCGGTCATGTGACCGCTTCTGTCGGTGATCTGGCAAAAAATGCCGATCTGAGCCGGTTCATCCTTTGATGGGGCCAAACGGCGCGCGACCATCGGGCAGGCTGGCCTCTGTTGTGGTGGGTGCGGCGGCCGCGCTGTCGCGTCTGCTCGGTTTTGCCCGTGATGTCGGATTGGCGGTCTTGTTCGGGGCCGGACCGGTCGGTGATGCCTTGCTGATTGCCCTGCGTCTGCCCAATCTGGTGCGGCGGGTGCTGGGTGAGGGCGGATTGCATACGGCTTTCGTGCCGATGCTGGTGGGCCATCAGAGCCGCCATGGCGAGCAGGCCGCCCGCCAATTTGCCGGCCAAGTGGTGATGTGTTTTGTCATCCTGTTCGGCCTGCTCGCTGTTTTGGTGCAGATTCTGGCCGTGCCGCTGGTGCTGGTGCTCGGTGCGCCGTCACAGACGGCGGATCTCGCCTCGCAGGCTCTGGTTCTGGCCTTTCCGATGGTGGCTGGCAGTGGTCTGGCGGCACTGGCCTCGGCCATTCTGGCCACACGGCACCGGTTTGCGCTGGCGGCCTGGTCGGGCGTGCTGGTCAATATCGTGCTGGTGCTGGCACTGGTCTGGCTCAAGGATCACCCGATCGCCCCCGATATCTCGGCAATGTGGCTGGCTGGACTGTCGGGCGCGGCAGGATTGGTTCAGGGTGCCGTCTTGTTGCTGGTGGTCCAGACATCATCATGGTCCCCGATCTGGACAAGACCGCGCTGGACCCCCGATCTGACCCGTTTCCTTGTCCTGTGCGTGCCGGGCATGCTGATTGCCGCCAGTGGCCAACTGGCTTTCCTGATCCTGGTCTCGCAGGCGGGACAGCAGAGCGGATTGGTGTCCCAACTCTATTTTGCCGATCGCGTGGCTCAATTACCCTTCGGCTTCATTGCCGCCGTTCTGGCCATTGTGGTTTTACCGGCCATCAGCCGCCATGCGCTGGCGGCAAACCGAACCGCCTTCGCGCAGGGCATGGATCGGGCCTTGGTGTGGTCTCTGGTGCTGGCATTGCCGGCCAGTGCCGGACTGGTCATGCTGGCCGATCCGATCAGCCATGTTCTGTTTGAACATGGCGCGTTTGACCATGCCGCCCGGCACGCGACCGCCGGTGCTTTGGCCGGTTTTGCGCTGGCTTTGCCCGCGCTGGCAATCGGACGGGTCAGCGCGCACGGCTTTTTTGCCCATGGCCGGATCAAGGAGCCTTTGCTGGCCACCTGCGCCGGACTGGCCAGCGTGCTGGTGATCTGCCTCCTGCACCAGCAAGCCGATGCCCGGTCATTTGCGCTGTCACTGAGCGCGGGAGCGGGCATTGAAATGCTGGTCGGCTTGGGTTTTCTGCTGGTGCGGCTGGGTTGGCGGCCCGGACGCGCCTTGATGCGGGATCTGCTGTTTTGCCTGATTGCCACCGTCGCGATGCTGGCTGGATTGGAATTGCTGTCGGATAGTCTGGCGCGCATGATGCCGGATCAGCCGGGTTTTGGCCTCGAGATCATGGCTTTGATGGTCAAATGCCTCAGCGGAGTGGCAATTTACAGCCTGTGCGCGCTGGCCTTCGGCCTGTTCGGTCCCGTCCGCAAAGCGCAAAATTAATCAGAAACAGGCTTTCCCCTTGCATCAGACCTTGCAACAGACGAGCCTGCTTGTCATAAGCGGCGCGATCGACAAGCCAGATACCCCAAAGATGCCGACCCCAAGGACGCTGACACCATGACCGAAGCGACAACTGCACCCGCGACCCCGTTCAAAGATCTGGTCTTTTCCGGCGTGCAACCGACAGGCAATCTGCATCTGGGCAATTATCTCGGTGCCATCACCAAATTTGTCGCCTTGCAACAATCCCATGACTGCATCTATTGCGTGGTCGATCTGCATGCCATTACCGTGCCGCAAGATCCCGTGCAGTTGCGCAACAGCATCCGCGAGGTCACCGCCGCCTTCATCGCCTGCGGGATCGACCCGACAAAACACATCGTGTTCAACCAGTCACAGGTCAGCGAACATGCCGAACTGGCCTGGGTGTTCAACTGCACGGCACGGTTGGGCTGGCTCAACCGGATGACCCAATTCAAGGAAAAAGCGGGCAAAGACCGCGAAAACGCCTCGGTGGGTCTGTATGCCTATCCTGCTTTGATGGCCGCTGATATTCTGGTCTATCGCGCCACCCATGTGCCGGTCGGCGATGACCAGAAACAGCATCTGGAACTGGCCCGCGACATTGCGCAGAAATTCAACAATGACTTTGCCGCCTCGATTGCCGGACACGGCTTTGGTGATGCCTTCTTCCCCTTGCCCGAACCGCTGATCCAGGGTCCGGCCACCCGTGTGATGAGCCTGCGCGACGGCACCAAGAAAATGTCGAAATCCGATCCGTCCGATTATTCGCGCATCAACCTCAATGACGATGCCGATGCCATCGCGCAGAAAGTGCGCAAGGCCAAAACCGATCCCGAAGCCCTGCCGAGCGAGGAAGCCGGTCTGGCCAGCCGGCCCGAAGCCGACAATCTGGTCGGCATTTTCGCGGCACTGTCGGATACCGACAAAGCCTCGGTGTTGCGCCAGTTCGGCGGTGCGCAATTCTCGACCTTCAAATCGGCTCTGGTCGATCTGTCGGTGGAAAAACTGGGCCCGATCGGCGCAGATATGAAACGCCTGATGGCCGATCCCGCCCATATCGATGCCATTCTGGTGGATGGTTCCGACCGCGCCCGCGTGCTGGCCGCCCAAACCATGCGCTCGGTCAAGGATATTCTTGGGTTTGTCAGTCGGGGTTGAGGATTGTCCTCGCACCGCGCAGGAACAGCAGTGATGACAAGCGTCAAGCGCAAGGCCTTTGAAGCCGGCCACCAGCCCAAATTGCTGGTGATCATCGACGGCAAGCCCGAAAGCAGTCGCTCGGTCCGCTATGCCGCCAGACGCGCCAGCCGGACCGGATCGACCCTGATGATGCTGGCTGTGACCGGCGACAGCGATTTCAACCACTGGCTCGGTGTCGGCGATGTCATGCGCTCGGAAGCCGCCGAACAGGCCGAACAGCATCTGGCCCGTGCCATCGCTTCGGTGCGGTCGCTGGCGGCGCTGGAGATCGAGACCCTGGTTGTCGAGGGGGTGATGAGCGAGCAGATTCTGGCGCTGATCCATCGGGACGAGGATATTTCCTCGCTGATCCTTGCGGCAGGCACCGAAGCCGAAGGGCCGGGCCCGCTCGTCTCGCTGTTGGCGGGCAAGGCGGCCGGATATTTTCCCATCCCCATCGTCATTGTGCCCGGCCATCTCGACGATCAGGCCATTGATGCCCTCTCATGAACAGCCCGTTGCGCAATTCGATTGAAATTATGCCGATGATGGCCCACATAGAGAATGATAAGAGATTTGTCGCACACACGCGCTTGGCGCGGGCCGTATTGGCTGCCGAAGGAGCATCCGATGTTCATTGAAACCGAAACCACCCCGAATCCGGCCACGTTGAAGTTTTTGCCCGGCCGCATGGTGATGCCGGAAGGCACGCTGGAAATCCGTGACCGTCAGGCCGCCCAGCATTCACCGCTTGCCCGCCGTCTGTTTGACGTCAAGGGTGTCTCATCGGTGTTTTATGGCGGCGATTTTGTCTCGGTGACCAAAACCGACGGGGAATGGCAACATTTGAAGCCTGCCATTCTCGGCGGAATCATGGAGCATTTTCTGTCCGGTGAGCCGTTGTTCGACGGGGCCGAGGCCGAACAGGCCGCCCATCATGCCGCCCATGACGATGAGTTTTTCGATCCCAAGGACCAGCAAACCGTCACCACCATCAAGGAATTGATCGAAACCCGTGTCCGTCCTGCGGTGGCCGGCGACGGCGGCGACATCACGTTCCGGGGGTTTCGCGACGGCGTGGTCTATCTGACCATGAAAGGCTCATGCGCCGGTTGCCCGTCCTCGACCGCGACCCTCAAACACGGGATCCAAAACCTGTTGCGGCATTTTCTGCCGGATGTCCGCGAGGTCGAAGCCTATTGAGCGGCCACAATACGGGGCGCGGTATAGTCTGTCCGGTCCCGTGATCGGCCATGCCAATCGAAAAATCATGAGGGTCGCTGGTGCGGATCTTGGCTATTGATACGGCACTCTCGGCCTGTGCGGTCTGCATTTATGATGCAGGCGAACAATCTCCGCTGATCAGCGAAAGCCTGACGATGGAGCGCGGCCATGCCGAAGCCCTCGTGCCGCTGTTGCAACGCGTGCTCAAAGGCATTGATGGCGGGCTGTCATCCATCGACAAAGTAGCCGTTTCGGTCGGACCGGGCAGTTTTACCGGCCTGCGGGTCGGCCTGTCGGCCGCGCGCGCCATCGGCGTGGCCAGCGGCTTGCCTGTGGTCGGTGTCACCACTTTGTCGGCCTATGCCGCACCCCATATTATCGGTGGCACGACCTTGTCGATTGCCAGCCTGATCGATGCCCGCCACGGCAATGCCTATTGCCAGTTTGTCAGCGCCTCCGGCCATCCGCTGATCGAGCCGGCCCGGATGGGGCTGGAGGATATTGCCCGCGCTCTCGGCAATGGCGGGGTCAAGGTCATCGGCCCTGCGGCTGATCTGCTGTTGCCCTTTGTCGATATTCTGGGCCCGCAAGTCTTTATCGAACCCTCACCGCCCGCCCCCGATATTGTCTGGATCGCACGGTTGGGACTGGCGGCCGATCCGGCCCACGCGCCGCCCGAACCCCTTTATTTGCGCGGAGCCGATGCCAAGCCGCAGGATCATGCCAGAATAGCCCGGCATTAATCCCCAGACCTGAAAGGATCGTCCATGCGGTGGTGGCCTGCTCTTCAAACGCTTTTCAAACGCCCCACGCCGGCTTTCCGTCTGATGAACGGCGCGGATGCCGCACAGGCCGCCAGCCTTCATTCCGCAAGTTTTGCACGCGGCTGGACCGAGGTCGAGCTGAGCCGGTTGATCACCGATCCGAATGTCGAGGCCAATGCGCTGGTGTCACAGCACACACTGGCCGCATTTATCCTGTCGCGGATTGCCGCCGACGAGGCCGAAGTGCTGACCATTGCCGTTGATCCGGCCTGGCGCAAACAGGGGCTGGGGCGGCAATTGCTGGCCAATCATCTGGCCCGTCTGGCAGGGCGCAGGGTGATGGCGCTGTTTCTGGAAGTCGAGGATGAAAACAAGGCCGCCCGCACGCTTTATGCCCGCTCGGGCTTCGAGCAAGTGGGCGAACGGCAGGCCTATTACGCCCGTCCCGACGGCACCCGCGGCCATGCGCTGGTGCTCAGGCGCCCGATTGATTAGACTGTTTTGTCATCATGCTGTCACGCAACAATGATTGTCTGATCCTGCCCTATTTCAGCACCTGATCGAGCTCCCATGCGCCCCATCCGATTGATCAGTTTTACCGCGATCTTTGCCGTGCTGACCAGTGTGCTGATGCCGTTTCAATGGCTTTTCATTGCCTTTCTGCCCACTCTGGCACGGACATTGCCGCTGTTTTACCACCGCATCCTGTGCCGCCTGTTGCGTGTCTCGGTGACCTGTGAAGGCGAAATCCGCCATGACCGGCCGATGCTGATCCTGTCCAACCATGTGTCATGGATCGATATTGTGGCGCTGTCTGCCGTCCTGCCTGTGTCCTTTATCGCCAAATCGGAGGTGAGAGGCTGGCCGGTGTTCGGCCTGCTGGCGCGGTTACAGCGCACTGTTTTTGTTGACCGCGAACGCCGCAGTAAAACCCGCCAGACCAATCAGGAACTGGGACAGCGACTGACCGAGGGCGATGCCATCGTGCTGTTTGCAGAAGGCACAACCAGTGACGGGTTGCGCATCCTGCCGTTCCGCTCGCCTTTGGTCGGGGCCGCACGCGAAGCCCTGCTGGGCGAGCATCCCGAGCATGAAATCATGATCCAGCCGGTCTGTCTGCTCTATACCCATCGCAACGGCTTGCGCCTGTCGCGTGCCGATATGCCGCATATCGGCTGGTATGGCGATATGGATCTCCTGCCACACCTGACCAATGTCATCACCGCCGGACCGCTGGATGTCCGGGTGGCCTTTGGCAGGCCGATTGCCTTCTCGGCCGGATCGGACCGCAAGCAGATCACCCGACAGGCCGAAGCCGAAGTGCGCCGGTTGTTCGATGCCTGTCGCGGTTTTGCGCAATAGCTGTTCTCACAGCGCGCAGAACAGGCTAAGGAAGTCTCATGCAAAAGGTCTTTATCAAATCCTACGGTTGCCAGATGAATGTCTATGATGCCCAACGCATGGCCGATGCGCTGGCACCAAAAGGCTATGTCGAAACCAAAACCATCGAAGATGCCGAATTGGTGGTGCTCAACACCTGCCATATCCGCGAGAAAGCCGCCGACAAGGTCTATTCGGAATTGGGCCGTATCCGCCGCATGAAGCGCGACCGCAAGGCCGAGGGCCGTTCGATGCAGGTTGTGGTCGCCGGATGCGTGGCGCAGGCCGAAGGAGCCGAGATTTTGCGCCGCGAGTCGGCCGTCGATCTGGTGATCGGCCCGCAAAGCTATCATCGCCTGCCCGAAATGCTGGAAGCCGCACAGGCCAAGCCGGTGGTGGACACCGAATTTCCGGTCGAGGACAAATTCTCGTCCCTGCCCGATCCCAGTCAGGCCAGCATCAAAAACCGGGGTGTCACCGCCTTTGTCACGGTGCAGGAAGGGTGCGACAAATTCTGCACCTTCTGCGTGGTCCCCTATACCCGCGGGGCCGAGCTCTCGCGTCCGCTCGAGGCTGTCCTGACCGAGATCCGCAAATTGGCGGCAGGCGGCGTGCGCGAGGTCACCCTGCTGGGACAGAATGTGAATGCCTGGCACGGGCTTGATGCCCATGGCACCAGCCTGCCCTTCGAGAAGCTGTTGCAACACGTGGCTGGGCTGGAGGGGATCGAGCGGATCCGCTACATGACCAGCCATCCGCGCGACATGACATCCGCGCTGATCAATGCCCATCGCGAGATTGGCGAATTGATGCCCTATCTGCATCTGCCGGTGCAATCGGGATCCGATCACATTCTCGATCTGATGAACCGCCAGCATAACCGCGATGACTATTTTGCCATCATCGAGCAGATGCGTGCGATCCGGCCCGATGTGGCCCTGTCCTCGGATTTCATTGTCGGTTTCCCCGGCGAGACCGAACGCGATTTTCTCGACACGATGGACCTGATCACCCGTGTCGGCTATGCCGCCGCCTATTCTTTCAAATACAGCCCGCGTCCGGGCACCCCTGCCGCCGACCTCGACAATCAGGTGCCGGAACAGGCCAAGGACGAGCGTCTGGCCGCCCTGCAAGCGCTGATTGCCGCCCAGCAAACCGCCTTCAATCAGGCGACAGTGGGCCGCACCATCCCCGTTCTGGTTGAAAAAGCCGGGCGCAAACCGGGCCAGATGGCCGGGAAATCCCCCTATCTGCAAGCCGTGCAAATTGATGATGCAAAGGCCCGAATCGGCGATATTGTAGATGTGAATGTGACCGGACTCGGAACAAACAGCCTCTATGCCCGCGAGCTGTCATGAAGGAGAGCAAGGCTTGAACGTGCCTCAGCAACCACCGCGCGCACCCCGCCCGCTTCTGCGCACTCAACGTGAAGACCAGATCCCCGAAGGACCGGTCGAGGTTGTGATCTCCCTTGACGATAACCGCCGCGCCAATATCGTCTTCGGCCTGTATGACCAGAATATTGCCCATATCGAACGCCGTCTGGGTGTCATTGCCACGGTCAACGGCAATCGGGTGACCCTGCGCGGCGATATGCTCAGCACCGATCAGGCCAAGCGGGTGATCGACAGCCTGTACGAAAGGGCGCGCCGCCAACTCGAACTCTCGACCGGCGATGTCGACGGCATGATTGCCGAGGCCCGCGCCCAGGGTATTCTGTTTCCACCCGAACAAATCAGTGTCGAGGAAACCGGCTTTGCCGAAATCAACACCCGCAAACGGCGGATCCGCGCCCGCAATGCCGCGCAAAACGACTATCTGCGGGCCTTGCGCAAGCACGAACTGACGTTTGCCGAAGGGCCTGCAGGCACGGGAAAAACCTGGCTGGCGGTGGGCCATGCCGTCAGTCTGATCGAACAGGGTGTTTGCGAGCGGCTGATCCTGTCGCGGCCTGCGGTGGAAGCAGGCGAGCGGCTGGGCTTTTTGCCCGGCGACATGCGCGAGAAAGTCGATCCCTATCTGCGCCCGATCTACGATGCGCTTTATGATTTCATGGAAGCGCGACATGTCGAACGCGCCCTGCAGACCGGGATGATCGAAATCGCCCCGCTGGCTTTCATGCGCGGGCGCACACTGACCAATGCCGTTGTCTTGCTCGACGAGGCCCAGAATACCACCTCGATGCAGATGAAAATGGTGCTGACCCGTCTGGGCGAAGGCTCGCGGATGATCATCACCGGTGATCCGAGCCAGATCGATCTGTTGCCGGGCCAGAAATCGGGTCTGGTCGAGGCCGCCCGTATTCTGGACGGCGTGGAAGGCATTGCCCGCATCCGCTTTGCCGAACAGGACGTGGTCCGCCACGAACTGGTGCGGCGGATTGTCGGGGCCTATGATGCCGAGGACCGGCGTTCGCAGATCCGACCATGACACCCGGCCCTGTTGCGCCCAAACGGCGGATGATGCTCGATCTTGTCTATGCCAGCCCGCTCTGGACCCAACGGCGTGCTACCACCGCGGTGTTGCGCCAGGCCGGCGATGCCGTACTTACCGCGCATCCCGACATGACCCGCTCGCGCTATCAGGCCACAGTGATGCTGGCCGATGATGCCGAATTGCGCCGTCTCAATGCGCAATTCCGCAACAAGGACCAAGCCACCAATGTGTTGTCCTTTCCCTCCGGCCAACCCGAAGAAGGGCGCGGCACCCTGTTTCTCGGCGACATCGCCATCGGGTTTGAAACCGTGGTCAGGGAAGCCGGACGGGACGGCAAGAGCGTACAAAACCACCTCGTGCATTTGCTGGTGCATGGCTTGTTGCATCTGATCGGATATGACCATCTGACCACTGATGACGCCGAGGAGATGGAGGCGCTGGAAGTCGAGATTCTTGCCACACTTGATATTCCCGACCCCTATGCCGAATTTGAGCTTGTGCCCCACCCTGCTATCGACGCATAATCAGACCTATCATGACGACGAACACACCATCGGTTACGCCGACCCAAGGCCAAAACAATGCTGGCCAGAATGAGTCCGGATCAAAAGACTCTTCGACCAGCGAAAGTCCGCTCGAACGATTGAAAACATGGATCGGCCTCAAACAGGCCCCGACCATCCGTGACGATCTCGAGGATGCCTTGGCCGAAGGCGGGGCCAATGACGATTTTTCCCCGCGCGAAAAGGAAATGCTCAAAAACGTGCTGGCCCTGCGCGGCCGCCGCGTCGATGATGTGATGGTGCCGCGCGCCGATATTGTCTCGATTTCAATCGATACGACGCTGGGCGAACTGCTGAGGATTTTCCGCACCGCCGGACATTCGCGCCTGCCCGTGCATGTCGATACGCTCGATGATCCGCGCGGCATGGTGCATATCCGCGATTTTCTGGATTATCTCGCCGCACGCGCCGAAACCGCTCCGCGCTCCAAACGCCGCGCCGTGCCGACCGATACGCCCGATCTGGGACGGGTCGATCTGACGGCGTCTTTGTCCTCGGCCAAGATCCTGCGGCCCGTGCTTTACGCACCGCCCTCGATGCCCGCGCTGGAATTGCTGGTCAAAATGCAGACCACACGCACCCATATGGCGCTGATCATCGATGAATATGGCGGCACCCACGGGCTCGTCTCGATCGAGGATCTGGTTGAAATTGTCGTCGGTGACATCGAGGACGAACATGATCTGGCCGATGCGCCGATGATCACCCGCAACGAGGACGGCACCTTCACGGCCGATGCCCGCGCCACGCTGGAAGAAGTCTCTGCCGCCATCTGTATTCCCTTGACCGATTCCGAATTGGCCGAGGATATCGATACGCTGGGCGGTCTGATTGTCACGCTGATCGGCCGTGTGCCGGTCAGGGGCGAGATCATCGTCAGTGCCGGCGGTTTGGAATATGAAGTGCTCGATGCCGATCCGCGCCGCATCAAACGGTTGCGGTTGCATCTGCGCAACGGTGAAGCCAAGCCCGCTCCCGCAAGTGAACCAGCGGCCACGCCAACCACCGCCCCGCCCGACAAGACCTGATTGATGCGGGAGTTGGTGCTCTCATTCGCCAAAGTCAGGGGATGGCCGCTTTATGGGCTGGCTTTCCTGAGCGGTGCAATCGGCGCACTCGCTCTGGCGCCCTTCGATTATGCTCCGATCCTCATCATCCCGATGAGTTGCGCGGTCTGGATGCTGGATGGCTGTGCATACTCCCCCGATAGCGGATGGCGCAAGCGGATCCGTGCGGCCGCTCTGGTCGGCTGGTGGCAGGGTTTCGGATATTTCACCGCCGGTCTTTGGTGGCTGGGCAACGCCTTTCTGGTGGATGCCGACCAATTTGCCTGGGCTTTGCCGCTCGGCGTGCTGGGACTGCCCGCATTGCTGGCACTGTTCAACGCCTGCGGATTTGCATTGGCCGGCCTGTTATGGACCTTGCATCCCGTGCGGATCATCACACTGGCCACCGCACTGGCCCTGTCCGAACTCCTGCGCGGCGTGGTGATGACGGGCTTTCCGTGGAATGCCTATGGCATGGCGCTGGCCTCCATCCTGCCTTTGGCCCAAACCGCCGCGCTGGTGGGTCTGCCCGGTCTGACCCTGATCGTGGTCGGACTGGCCGCGGCCCCTGCCACACTGATCGGCAGTACAACAACGGGACACCGCCTGATCGCCCCCGGAATGGCCGTGCTGGTGCTGGCAGGCATGGCGATCGGCGGAAGCCTGCGGTTGGACCAACCCACGATCATGCGCGATCATGTCCTGTTGCGGGTGATCCAGCCGATCATTCCGCAAGACGACAAATTCAGCATGGCCAATGCCAAAACCATCATGCAGACCTATATCGATCTGACCTTGGGAGACAGACACGCCGCCAGCGACCCGATGGACGGGGTCACCCATGTGATCTGGCCCGAATCCGCCTTCCCGTTCATTCTGGGGCGTGAACCTGTCGCTTTGCAGATGATCGCCGACATGTTGAAGCACAAAGCCATTCTGATCACCGGTGCCGTGCGCGAGGAACGCCGCATCAGCGAGACCCCGCAAGGGCCGGTGGGTCAAAGGCATTTTTACAATTCCGCACAGGTGATCGGGGCCGATGGCTCCATTCTGGACAGTGCCGACAAGGTGCATCTGGTGCCTTTCGGCGAGTATCTGCCCTTTTCAGACCTGCTCAGCCAATGGGGGTTGCGGCGGTTTGTGACCGCCCCCGGATCGTTTTCAACCGGCCAATCCCTGCGCCGTCTCGATCTGCCCGGATTGGCGGGTGTGACGTTCCTGATTTGCTATGAAGCGATTTTTCCAGGCGCGGTGACCCCGCCCGATCAACGGCCTTCGGTGCTGGTCAATCTCACCAGCGATGCCTGGTTCGGTTTCAGCCCCGGTCCGCACCAGCATTTTGCCCAAGCCCGCTTGCGCACCATCGAAGAAGGACTGCCGATGGTGCGGTCGGCCAATGCAGGCATTTCGGCGGTGATCGATCCGTTTGGCCAGATCATCAAAGCCCTGCCATTGGGACAGGAAAATGCCCTGACCGCCCCGCTCCCGCAAGCCCTGCCACCCACTCTGTTTGCCCGGACAGGCTTTATTCCTGTCTTGTTGTTGATCGCTTTGGGATTGCTGGCAAGCCTGCGGATCAAACGGAACCTATCCTTGTTCAGGCAGTAAACGGCTTGATGTCATCCAGCTTTTGAATTGACAAAGCAGACCAAGTGTCGCTTTATACAACCCATCATGTC
Organism: Hyphomicrobiales bacterium; assembly: GCA_947455455.1. GTDB lineage: Bacteria > Pseudomonadota > Alphaproteobacteria > Rhizobiales > Beijerinckiaceae > CAIYZJ01. The sequence continues at coordinate 9,500 of CANGOE010000034.1, read as the reverse complement.
AGTTGCACATGATGCGTTCCCGTTTTGAGAGCGTTTTGGTGTCCGGCCCTTGGCCGACACGCGTTGTATTGTTCCTTGTATTGTAAAAAATTCAGTTATTTCAACAATTTATTGGAAAAATACAATGATCAACTCACTCCCCATTTCTGTTCCCGCCCTTAAAAAAGCGCCCAATCCGATTGATAAACACGTCGGGGCACGGGTCAGAATGCGCCGGATCCTGATCGGTATGAGTCAGGAAAAACTGGGCGATGCACTGAACCTGACCTTCCAGCAGGTCCAGAAATACGAAAAGGGCACCAACCGCATCGGGGCCAGCCGCCTGCAACAAATCGGTGCGATTTTAGGCGTGCCGGTCGAGTTTTTCTTTGACGGCGCTCCCAGCGGGGACGGCTTGCAAGGGACTGACAATACCGGCGGTTTTCGTGACAGCGCCGACCCGCAATATGTCACCGATTTTCTGGCCACCAGCGAGGGGGTGCACCTCAACCGGTCCTTTATCAAGATTCAGGATCCGAAAATCCGCAGACGGATTGTCGAACTGGTCGATGCGCTGGCAGGCAATGATCTGACAGTGTGAAGCCAAATTCTATCCGGTCCTGATCCCGAACGGCACGAAAACCGTTCGGTTTATAAAACAATAAGCCTCCTTTTGCTTGACAAAAAGAACGACTGCTGGCACGAACCCGCTCAATAGGCGGTTTGTGGTTTTTACGTCAGCAAAAGGCAGGCACCCATGTCGAGAAAAGAATATCTTTTCACCAGTGAATCTGTTTCCGAAGGCCATCCGGACAAGGTCTGCGACCGGATTTCCGATGAAATCGTTGATGCCTTCTTTCGGGCTGGTCTGGCCGAAGGCTGGAATCCAAATGACATCCGCGTAGCCTGCGAAACGCTGGCCACCACCAATCGCGTGGTGATCGCCGGTGAAACCCGCGGCCCCAAAAGCCTGACCCATGATTTTCTGGCGCACACGGCCCGCATGGCCATCAAGGATATCGGCTACGAACAGGCCGGCTTCCATTGGGAAGATGCGGATATCGAAGTCTTGTTGCATGCCCAGTCTGCCGATATTGCCCAGGGCGTGGATGCCTCCGGCAACAAGGACGAAGGCGCGGGCGACCAGGGGATCATGTTCGGCTATGCCTGCCGTGAAACACCTGAATTCATGCCGGCACCCCTGCATTACTCGCACCGCATCCTGCAAATTCTGGCTGATGCCCGCCGTGGCAAGCAGGCCGGAATTCTCGGTCCCGATGCCAAGAGCCAGGTGACCCTGCGCTATGTCGACGGCAAGCCTGTCGAAGCCACGCAGATCGTGCTGTCGACCCAGCATCTGGTCGATCTCAGCTCGGCCGACATCCGCACCATTGTCGAACCCTATATCCGTGAAGCCCTGCCCGATGGCTGGATCACACCTGCGACCGTCTGGCACGTCAATCCGACCGGCCAGTTTCTGATCGGTGGTCCCGATGGCGATTCCGGTCTGACAGGCCGCAAGATCATCGTGGACACTTACGGCGGCGCGGCCCCGCATGGCGGCGGTGCGTTTTCGGGCAAGGATCCGACAAAGGTGGACCGTTCGGCCGCCTATGCCGCCCGCTATCTGGCCAAAAACGTGGTGGCCGCCGGATTTGCCGACCGTTGCACGATCCAGCTGTCCTATGCGATCGGCGTGGCCAAGCCCTTGTCGATCTATGCCGATCTGCACGGCAAAGGCCATGTCGATGCCGCCAAGCTCGAAAGCGTATTGGGCGAGGTGATGGATCTGACCCCGCGTGGTATCCGCACCCATCTGCATCTCAACCAGCCGATCTATGCCCGTACGGCCGCCTATGGCCATTTCGGACGGACACCGGATGCCGATGGCGGCTTCTCGTGGGAGAAGCTCGATCTGGTCGATAAACTCACCTCCAAACTGGCGTGAGTGCTGAAGCCCATCGCGGTGCTTTTTACGGTCGCAGGCAAGGAAAACGCCTGCGGCCCAAACAGGCCGCGGGTCTGTCCGGCACTTTGCCGGCTCTGCAAATCGATTGCTCCGGCCCGGTTCGGCCCGAGGCTTTGTTTTCTAAAGCCAAAACGGGCTTTTGGCTTGAGATCGGCTTTGGTGGCGGCGAGCATCTGATCAACAATGCCCGTCTGCACCCCGATATCGGCCATCTCGGTTGCGAACCTTTTATCAATGGCATGGCCAAGCTGGTTTTGCTGATCGAGCAGGACGGCATCGATGCCATCCGCCTGCACAATGACGATGCCGTGCAACTGCTTGATCAATTGCCTGATGCCTCGCTGGATCGCGTCTATCTGCTCTATCCCGATCCGTGGCCGAAGCGGCGGCATTACAAGCGGCGGTTTGTGTCGGATGACAATCTGGCGCGCATTGCCCGCGTTCTCAAACCGGGCGGCGAATTCCGCTTTGCCAGCGATATCGACCATTATGTCGGCTGGACATTGGCGCGACTCCTGCGTTCACCCGATTTTGTCTGGACCGCCGAACAGCCCGATGACTGGCGTTTGCCATGGGAAAACTGGCCGAGCACCCGCTACGAGGCCAAAGCCATCCGCGAAGGCCGGGCATCCAGCTATATTATTGCCAAACGCCGCTGATCAATCGCCGGTCTGGCGCGACCGGCGCACCAGAAAATCATGGGTCATAGAGGCCTGTTGAGGCTCGATCGCGTGATAGACCTGCTTGGTTTCGGCCAGATCGCCCACCGGCTCGCCCCACTTCATCCGCACCTGCAACAGGGCTTCGACGCAGGGCCAGTCCCAATCCAGCGCCCGTCCCAGTTGCAACAGCGTTGTGGCATCCGGTCCCAACAGGGCGCGAACCATGGCACCGGCCGACAGGTCCGCCGACATCGCCAGAACAGCCAGTAATTCGCCCCAATTCTGCCGGTCGATCAAATCGGTCATCCGGCCCGCCAAAGAATGGCCCGAGATCCGATCGGGTGGCGTGATGGCCGCCATGGCCAGACGGGTCTGCAACACCAGTGAGGCGTGCGACGGAACAGACTGTCCTGCGCTGGTCCTGCGGACATCTTCAAGCAGTTTCAAGCCTGTTTTGGAAATATGCGCCGTCCGGTTGGCCGCCAGAACACTGCGGACCTCGTCACTGCCGAAGGCGATCAGATGGTCACAGGCCAAAGCCGGCAGATGGGCGCGGGTGGCCAGCACAAGCTGTTGTGCCTCATTGGCCTGCTTGGCAATCTGCCACAGGTCGTGATCGTCAAACACCTGGGCATGCGCCAAAACGGGTATGGAGAATTCCAGAGAGGGAGACAGCGCCAGCCGCATCAAGGTCTGCTTGGGGGCAAAGGCTGATCTGGACCAGCCCAAGGTCTGGTCCAACAATGTGTCCCGGTCGCAACCGGGCAGAAGACGGACAAAAACATCATCGAAAACAGCCAGTTGGTCCTGGTCCGCCTTCAACGAGAAATCCTGATAGAGGCTGGCAAGACGTTTGAACAAGCGCCCGCATTCCGCCGGATTTCGGGCGGTCACCATGGTGTCGATATCGCGCAGGAGGTGTCGTGCTTGTGACATGTCTCGGCCTTTTGAACAGCCGGGATCATCCCGCAAACCCATGACCAAAAGGTTTATGGGTCCATTTAACTGGCAATAGGGTTAAAAAAGCCTTGCATGGATTATGCTTGCAATTTTCGGCAATTTGCTTAGAGTGATGGCAGTAAATATCTCAGGGTGATCATCTGATCACATTTTTGAGAGTGGGTCCCCACCGGGTCCCGCTCTTTTTTATTGGCTGAAGCAGTGACACAAACGATCGAACCCCGTCTGATTGAAGAAACCGGCGTTGCCGCCCGCGTGGCGCGTGTGGTCGAACCGACGATTGAAGGCATCGGCTTCCGGCTGGTCCGCGTCAAGGTGTCGGCGCAAAACGGCTGTACCGTGCAAATCATGGCCGAGCGCCCCGACGGCACCATGACGGTCGATGATTGCGAAAAGATCAGCCGCGCTTTGTCGCCGGTGCTGGATGTCGATGATCCCGTCGGCGTGGCCTATCACCTTGAAATCTCTTCGCCCGGCATTGACCGCCCACTGGTCCGCAAATCGGATTTCGACCGTTGGGCCGGCCATGAGGCCAAGATCGAATTGCGCCAGATGCTGGCAGGCCGCAAACGCGGACGCGGTATTCTGACCGGCACTGCCGGCGAGGATGTGATCATCCGCCGCACCGATCTGAAGCCCGAAGATGATCCTGAATTGCGTTTTCCGATCCGCAGTATCGAGGCCGCATGGCTGGTGCTGACCGACGAGCTGATCCGTGAATCCCTGCGTCGTGAAAAAGCCATCCGCGAAGCCGGTGGCGAGATCGACGCGGAGGACGAGATCGAATTCTCCGACGATGTCCTTGACGATGAAACACCCGTCGAGGCTGTCGCCCCCCGTTTCAAACCCTTACACCCCAAAAAGCCCGTCCCCCGCAAAAAGGGCCCGGGACGCTTTGCCAAACCGAAGGAGTGACGCCTATGGCTGTGTCCGCCAACCGGCTTGAACTGTTGCAGATTGCCGATGCTGTGGCCCGTGAAAAGGTCATCGACCGCCAAATCGTGCTGGCTGCGATGGAAGATGCCATCGCCAAAGCCGCCCGCTCGCGCTACGGCACCGAGACCGATGTGCATGCCCGCATCGATCCGCGCACCGGCGAATTGAACATTTCGCGGCATTTGCTGATCGTCGAGCAGATCGACAATCCGGCCACCGAAATTCTGCTGGAAGATGCACGCCGCAAAAATCCGGCGGCACAGCCCGGCGATACCATTGCCGATACCCTGCCTCCGTTCGATTTCGGCCGCATTGCCGCCCAGTCTGCCAAGCAGGTGATTGTGCAGAAGGTGCGCGAAGCCGAACGTGACCGCCAGTTCGACGAATTCAAGGACCGCATCGGCACCATCGTCAACGGTCTGGTCAAGCGCGTTGAATATGGTAATGTGATTGTCGATCTGGGTCGCGGCGAAGCCGTGTTGCGCCGTGACGATCTGATCCCGCGCGAAATGTTCCGCCCCGGCGACCGTATCCGCGCCTATCTGTTCGATGTGCGGCGCGAACAGCGCGGCCCGCAGATCTTCCTGTCGCGCACGCATCCGCAATTCATGGCCAAGCTGTTCACACAGGAAGTGCCTGAAATCTATGACGGCATCATCGAGGTGAAGGCTGTGGCCCGTGATCCGGGTTCGCGCGCCAAAATCGCTGTGATTTCGCGTGACGGGTCAATCGATCCGGTCGGCGCCTGCGTCGGGATGCGCGGTTCGCGCGTGCAGGCGGTTGTCGGCGAATTGCAGGGTGAAAAGATCGATATCATTCCCTGGTCGCCCGATGTCGCCACCTTTATCGTCAATGCCTTGCAACCTGCGGAAGTGGCCAAAGTGGTTCTCGACGAAGATGCCGAGCGCATCGAGGTTGTGGTGCCCGACGAGCAATTGTCGCTGGCCATCGGCCGCCGTGGCCAGAACGTCCGTCTGGCCTCGCAATTGACCGGCTGGGATATCGACATTCTGACCGAAGCGGAAGAATCCGAGCGTCGCCAGAAGGAATTCCTCGAGCGCACCAATGTGTTCATGAACGCGCTGGATGTGGACGAAACCGTTGGCCAGTTGCTGGCCTCCGAAGGGTTCCGTTCGGTCGAGGAACTGGCTTTCGTCGCGATTGAAGAACTCGCCTCGATCGAAGGCTTCGACGAAGACACCGCGCAGGAAATCCAGCGTCGTGCCAATGAGCATCTCGGCGCAATCGAAGCCGAATTCGATGCCAAGCGTCGTGCTTTGGGGGTCGAGGATGCGCTGAAATCGGTGGCCGGTGTGACCACCGCCATGCTGGTGGCGCTGGGCGAGAACGATGTGAAAAATGTCGAGGATCTGGCCGGTTGCGCCACCGACGATCTGGTCGGCTGGAGCGAGCGCCAGAACAATGAAACAGTCCGCCACTCCGGTTTTCTGGATGGGTTCGAACTGTCCCGCGAGGATGCCGAGGCCATCATCATGGATGCCCGCATCAAAGCCGGATGGATTGAAGCCCCCGTTCCTGCCGAAGCGGAAGCTGTTGCAGAACACTAACAGCCGGAACCGTCCTTGTTTGCACTAAGGGAACCATACGCCATGCCAGGGGCTTTTGCCGCCTCCAAGCATATCGACGATGAAGACAGCGGATCGGAACGCCGTTGCATCGTCACGCGTGTGTCGCACCCGCCTGCAGACCTGATGCGTTTTGTGCGGGCACCGGATGGTTCGGTGGTGCCCGACCTGAAGGGCAACCTGCCGGGACGCGGGGCGTGGATCACACCCCGCCGCGCCATGCTGGTGCAGGCTGTCAAAAAAGGGCTTTTCGGCAAGGCTTTGAAGGCCGAGGTCAAGGTATCCAGCTCGCTGGATGCCGAGGTCGAGGATTTATTACGGCTCAGGGCACGCGAATCACTCAGCCTCGCCAACAAAGCGGGACTGGTGGTTTTCGGTTATACCCGTGTCGAAGCGGCGATCCGCGAAGGGATCGTCATCGGACTGGTGGAAGCATTGGACGGATCGGAATCCGGCCGCCGAAAACTGGAGAGCCAGCTCGATTATGCCTCTGCTGATATGAAAAAACCTATTCAACGGCTATTCGGACTCGATTCAACTGATTTGGGTTTGGCATTAGGCCGGTCACATGTGATACATGCAGCACTGATAGAAGGGCCCGCAGCCCGTGCTTCTCTTGCACGGCTCAGCCTTTTGGACCATTACAGGGCTGAAGAACCGACCACAGACCTGACAAAATTCGATTCTAGACTGACCATTCATGACTGAACGAACCGCAAGGACGCGCGCGGAATGACCGACGATAAAAATACTGGCGACAAGACGCTACATGCCACTTCAAAGACGTTGTCGCTCAAGCGACCCGTCGAAGCGGGAGTCGTGCGTCAAAGTTTCTCGCACGGACGGTCGAAAGCCGTTGTGGTCGAGAAGGTGAAACGCCGCACACTCGGTCCCGGTGAACAACGCGCCGAGGTCAAGATCGAACCCAAGGCCGAAGTGCCTGTGGCCGCCGCTCCGGCCCCTGTTGCGGCGACTGTGGCTCCTGTGGCCAAAGCGCCAACACCGGCCCCGACAGCTCCTGCGCCTGCCGCCAGAACAGCTTCGGGCCGCAATGCTCCGCAACGCCCGTCGCAGGGCAACCGTCCCTCCTCCGGCTCCGGCGTGGTGCTCCGCACCCTGACCGAAGACGAGCGCGATGCCAGAACACAGGCATTGGTGGAAGCCCGCAAGCGCGAAATCGAAGAACGCGCGACCGCTGAAATCGAAGCCAAAGCCCGTGCCGAACGCGAGGCCGCTGAAAAAATCGAACGCGAAGCCGCCGCCGCCCGTCAAAAAGTCGAGGACGAGCGCTTGAAGCGCGAAGACGAATTGCGCCGCAAATCCGAAGAGGCGGCCCTGCGCCTGCTGGGTGACGCGGCTCCTGCCGTTGATACCACTGCGGCAAGCAAAACTGCCCCTTCAGGTCCGCAATCGACCAAGCCTTTGGCCGATACCGGATTGACCACGATCCGCCGTCCTCTGCCAGCCGCCGGTGTTCCCGGCCGTCTGCGCAATGACGAGGAAGAAGAAGCCCGTACCGTGCGTCGTCCCGGTGGTGTGGTCCGTCCTGCTGTTGCTCCCAAGCCGGAGCGTACGCGGGGCACCGATGACCGTCGCCGTGGCCGTCTGACGGTGACTGCCGCAACCGGTGGCGGTGACGAGGAGCGGACCCGTTCGCTCGCCGCCTTCCGCCGTCGCGTGCAACGCTTGAAAGGCCACCAGGCCGACGAGCCGAAAGAAAAAATCTCGCGTGAAGTGATTGTTCCTGAAACCATCACCATTCAGGAACTGGCCAACCGCATGGCCGAACGCGCCGTCGATGTGATCCGTTTCCTGATGAAACAGGGTCAGATGGTCAAAATCACCGATGTGATCGATGCCGATACCGCCCAGCTGGTGGCCGAAGAACTCGGCCATACCGTGAAGCGCGTGGCTGAATCGGATGTGGAAGAAGGCTTGTTCGACGAGGCCGATGCCGACACCACGATGGAAACCCGTTCCCCGGTTGTCACCATCATGGGTCACGTCGATCACGGTAAGACCTCCCTTCTCGATGCCTTGCGCAAAACCAATGTCGTCTCCGGTGAAGCCGGGGGCATTACCCAGCATATCGGGGCCTATCAGGTTGTCTCGCCGCTCGGTGGCAAGATCACCTTCATCGATACGCCGGGCCATGCCGCCTTTACCGCGATGCGTGCACGCGGGGCGAAGGTCACCGATATCGTCATTCTGGTGGTGGCGGCCGATGACGGCGTGATGCCGCAGACCATCGAAGCCATCAACCATGCCAAAGCGGCCGGTGTGCCGATGATTGTGGCGATCAACAAAATCGACAAGCCTGCCGCCAAGCCCGAACGGGTCCGCACCGAATTGCTTCAATATGAAGTGCAGGTGGAATCCATGGGCGGTGAAACCATCGAAGTCGAGGTTTCGGCCAAGGAACGCACCAATCTCGACAAACTGCTGGAAATGATCACCCTGCAGGCCGAAGTGCTCGATTTGAAGGCCAATCCGCACCGCCCCGCTGAAGGCACCGTCATTGAAGCCAAGCTGGATCGCGGTCGTGGTCCTGTGGCGACTGTTCTTGTCCAGCGCGGCACCCTGCATCCCGGTGATATTGTGGTGGCAGGGTCCGAATGGGGCCGTGTGCGTGCATTGCTGTCGGAAAACGGTTCGCCCGTCACCGATGCCGGTCCTTCGGTTCCGGTTGAAATTCTCGGCTTCAACGGCGCTCCCGAAGCCGGTGACCGCGTGGCGGTTGTCGAAAACGAGGCGCGGGCCCGCGAAATTTCGGCCTATCGCCAGCGCCAGAAGCGCGAACGCTCGGCCGCCCGCCAGGGTACGGCACGTGGCACACTGGCCGATATGATGAGCCAGCTCAAAACCGCTGGCCGCAAGGAATTCACCTTGCTGGTCAAGGGCGATGTGCAGGGTTCGGTGGAAGCCATCATCGGTGCGCTGGATAAAGCGGGCAATGAGGAAGTGATGGCGCGGGTGATGCATGCCGGTGTCGGCGGTATCAACGAGAGCGATATCACGCTGGCGGAGGCCTCGCATGCCGTCGTCATCGGCTTCAACGTGCGCGCCAACAAGGAAGCACGCGAAGCGGCCGAACGCGCCGGGATCGAAATCCGCTATTACAACATCATCTATGATCTGGTCGACGACATCAAAAAGGCCATGTCCGGCCTGCTGGCCCCGACCCTGCGCGAAGAGCGTCTGGGCGAAGCCCGCATCCTGCAGGTGTTCGGTGTCTCGAAAATCGGCAAGGTCGCAGGCTGTCTCATTCAGGACGGCCGTGTGGAACGCGGTGCCAGCGTGCGCCTGATCCGCGACAATGTGGTGATCCACGAAGGCAAGCTGTCGACCCTGAAACGCTTCAAGGACGAAGTCAAAGAAGTCGGTTCCGGTCAGGAATGCGGTATGGCC
>CANGOE010000033.1 GCA_947455455.1 Hyphomicrobiales bacterium | reverse complement strand
GTCCGCCCCCTTTGCCGCTCGGGACATTCCCCCATACCTGTCGAACTCCGGCTTGCAAGTTCGACGCAGGACACGAGTCACGCTCGCATCATGTGCGCCGCTTTATGGTGGCCGATCCGATTGGTGTCAACATCAAAAAGCGCAATCGCAAAAGATCTTTCTGAAAATCGATCGATTTGCGTCTGCCCTCAGGCCATGCGAAAGAAGGAGCAACCAAGGAGCTTCTCTTGAAACAGCAACGTCCGCCGCAAGGCTTTAAGGGCAAACGCGGGTCCGATACACCCACCGGCGCATCCAGAACCAGCGGGCCGAAATCGGCTGGCTCAGGCCAGTTCAACAAACCCTCGCCGCGCTTCATCGAACGCGAAACCAGCCGCTACGACAATCCGTGGCGCGGCCGTGATGCCAAGGCGCATGAACCGCAAGCACAAGATCAACGCGCCCAAGATCACCGCACCTACGAGCGGCAGGACCGCCGCAAGCCCACGGCCGACATGAGCGCAGGGCTTGAAGGCCCGCGGCATGGCCGGATGATGCTGTATGGCCTGCATGCCGTGAATGCCGCGCTGGGCAATCCCAAACGTCGCGCCCACCGGCTCTATGTCACCGCCAACGCCCTGCCCCGTCTCGACCATGTGCCGACCGATCGCGGTTTCGAGAGCATCGAGGTGCGGCCCGACGCGCTGGACCGGTTGCTGGGAACAGACACTGTGCATCAGGGTGTTGCCCTTGAAGTGGAGCCATTGGCCGGTGTGGGGCTGGATGATCTGGCCACCGAGGGCATCGTGCTGGTGCTGGATCAGATTACCGATCCGCACAATGTCGGCGCGATCCTGCGTTCGGCGGCGGCGTTCGGCGTCAAAGCCCTGGTGGTCACGGAGCGCCACAGCCCGCATATGACGGGCGTGCTGGCCAAAACGGCATCGGGCGCTCTCGAACATGTGCCGATCATCGAGGTGGTCAATCTGTCCCAATGCCTGACGCAATTGGGGGCGATGGGTTTCTGGCGAATCGGCTTGGATTCCGAAGGGCCGGAGGTGCTCAATTCCACCAACATCACCCCGCCGCTGGCTTTGGTGCTGGGGGCCGAAGGCAAGGGCCTGCGCCGCTTGACACGCGAGCGGTGCGATGTGCTGGCACGCCTCGATCTGCCCGGCGCGATCAAAAGTCTCAATGTCTCCAATGCCGCGGCGATCTCGCTGGCCTTGTTGACCCTGCGCTGAACACAAAAATAACCTCCCCCAAATAGCCCCCGCATTGCGTTGCACCTTAGACGAAATGTGGGGGTTCTTAGCATCCCGATCCCCTCTATATTGCGGGTTCATGGTTTCTTGTTCGGTAATGTTCGCGTTGCTGGCCCGAGACTGATTTCAATGGCTGGCACCAAGCGATCAGCCACAACAAACAACGAAGGTCGTTTGCGCGTCAAAACCTTCACGCAGGCGATCAGGGTGAGGAGACATGAGGACCGCCAAGCGGCCTCACGATCAAGGGGGATGACGAGTGTGGCCGCGTGACACGACCAACTTCACGCATATCCATTTCATAGAGCCAAGATCCAGAACGAGCTGATACCAGCCTGTCTGTTTTTCGGTTTTCACTTTCCAGAAAGCTCAGAAGGAACAATTGTATGAGCGCGACAGACTACTCCCACGGGGCGGCAGACCGCCCGATGACAGCCGAAGAAAAGAAGGTTATTCTCGCTTCTTCGCTTGGTACAGTGTTCGAATGGTATGATTTCTATCTTGCCGGTTCGCTGGCCGCCAACATCAACGCCAACTTCTTCTCTGGCGTGAATGAAACAGCAGGCTTCATTTTCGTGCTGTTGAGCTTTGCCGCCGGTTTCGCGGTGCGCCCGTTCGGCGCGCTGGTGTTCGGTCGTCTCGGCGACATGATCGGCCGCAAATATACCTTCCTCGTCACCATGACCCTGATGGGCGTCGCCACATTCGTGGTCGGCCTGATGCCAAACTATGCCGCCATCGGCATGCTGGCTCCCATCGGCTTCATCATCTGCCGCCTGATGCAGGGCCTCGCTCTCGGTGGTGAATATGGTGGTGCGGCAACCTATGTGGCCGAACATTCGCCACAGGGCCGTCGCGGCTTCTACACCTCGTGGATCCAGACCACCGCAACCGTCGGCCTGTTTGCCTCGTTGCTGGTGATCCTGACCCTGCGTCTGAGCCTGACCCCCGAAGAATTTGCCGCTTGGGGCTGGCGCGTGCCGTTCCTGGTTTCGATTGTTCTGCTCGGCGTGTCGATCTGGATCCGTCTGCAACTCAACGAATCTCCTGCCTTCCAGAAGATGAAGGAAGAGGGTTCGCTGTCCAAGGCACCTCTGAGCGAAGCCTTCGGCAAGTGGCAGAACCAGAAGATCGCCATCATCGCATTGCTGGGCGGCACCGCCGGTCAGGCTGTGGTCTGGTATACGGGCCAGTTCTATGCCCTGTTCTTCCTGACCCAGACGCTGAAGATTGACGGCACCACAGCCAATCTGCTGATTGCCCTGTCGCTGTTGATCGGCACACCGTTCTTCATCTTCTTCGGCTCGCTGTCGGACAAGATCGGCCGTAAGCCGATCATTCTGGCAGGTTGCCTGCTGGCGGCTGTGACCTACTTCCCGCTGTTCGGCAAGATTGCTGAAATCGGCAATCCGAAGCTGATCGAAGCCCATAACACTGTAAAAGTTGTCGTGAAGGCTGATCCAGCCGGTTGCGGTAGCGTGTTTGATCCTGTCGCCATCCGCGTCTTCACCCAGTCTTGCGACATTGCCCGTCGCGCTCTGGCTGCAAACGGCATCAAATACACCTCTGAAAACGCACCTGCCGGTTCCGGCACCGTTGTCAGCATCAATGGCAAGGATCTCCCTGTCGCCAACAGTGACAAGGAATTTGCCGCCAAGGCAACCGCAGCCGCTGTCGAAGCCGGCTATCCAAAAGTTGGTGACGCAACCATCCTGAAAGCCGCCGGCATCAGTGCATTGTTCGCAAGCGAGCGTGCCTTGACACTGGTTGGCCTGTTGCTGATCCTCGTGATCTACGTGACCATGGTGTATGGCCCGATTGCCGCTTTGCTGGTGGAACTGTTCCCGACCCGCATCCGCTATTCGGGTATGTCCCTGCCCTACCACATCGGTAACGGCTGGTTCGGCGGCTTCCTGCCTCCAACAGCCTTCGCGATTGCGGCCTCGACCGGCGATATCTTCTCCGGCCTGTGGTACCCGATCGTTGTGGCGCTCGGCACCTTTGTGATCGGCCTGATCTTCATGCCGGAAACCAAAGACCGCGACATCTTCAAAGACGGTTGATGACATCGGACGGGGCCGGAAAAACCGGCTCCGTCCAGTCGATACGCCGCTATGACAGACAACAAAAAAGCCCCTTGCGGGGCTTTTTTTATGGGTTGCATCTCTATGCCGTCAGAGGGACGGGGTCAGGACACAGCCTGCACCGACAGGATCAACGGCAGACTTCATGCTGGCGGATGATCCACTGGCCGATATAGGGGTCCCAGATCCGGCGCTGGACAAGGCGGCAGTTGTAATAGGGCTCAGGCTCCACGTAATAGGGCGCGGCCGGATAATAGGCCGGAGGAGCCGAATAGACAGGGGCGGCCTGTGCACGCGGTGCCGCCAGCAATGCCCCGCCGAGCAGTGCGCCAGCCACAACGCCACCAGCCAACCACCCATTGCGGTCATAGCGTGCTTCAGCCTGTTGCACCGTGCCGGTCGCCAATGCCGCCACAGCCACAGCAGTCAAAATGACTTTACGCATTGCACTCTCCATCTTTGTCGAAAAATTGGCACGAACAAGAACCAGATTCATTATAATCCAGATCATCCGTTCTGCAAAAGCCGAAATGGTCAGTGTGAGCATCAGGCTCGTGGGCCATCTTTGGCAGGGCAGAATCACATGATCGGGGTTTCTCAAGTCTTATTCCATCAAATCATGGCCCTTTCTAGACCGGCACGGATGAACAGAAACTGAATGAACCCGTAAAGCGGCAAAGCAACAGCGCCACAGCCAAGGGAATTTGACAGAAAACGGCTTTTTCACTTGCTCTTCGGCTCAGGTCTTGCTAGCCACTCTTTCACCAAGAAAGCCGATTTAGCTCAGTTGGTAGAGCAACCGCCTTGTAAGCGGTAGGTCGCGAGTTCGAGTCCCGCAATCGGCACCACTCCCCCTCCAAGTGATCATCGAACTCCGCCCGGTGCCCCCGTTGGAGTGTTGCCGTGTCCGGTGACGGCACCGGGATCGGCTTCATCACGTCCCTAAAACTGGGTGCAATTATCCTTGGTGCTGTCATCGGCCGGCCCCTTCTGGCAGGCTTTGACATCAAGCCGGTCTGACGGCGCGGGACGGCCTTTGACCCTGACCTCTTTGGGGGGCGCAACCTGATCGGGCAGATGCGACGCCGGCAATACGCGGTTGATCCGGGCACCGAACTGCACCATCACCGCCGAACCATTGGGCAGAACGGGATCATCCTTGCCTTGCAACTGGTCGATCAGCAAAGTGGAGCCGTCGGCAAAGCTGATGGTATATTCGGTCCCGTTATCGGTCTCGAAATAATGGTGCAGACCCATGCCCGACAATCCGCCTGCCGCGGTCGAGATCAACCAGCCTGCACTGTTGCCGCCAGCCACCGCCCCTGCCACACTGCCCGCCAATGCGCCACCTGCCACAGCGGGCTGGCTGCTGGAACGGATATTGACGCGGCGCTGGTCGATAATGGTCCCGAATTTGACCTTATAGGCCTGCGAGGCATCTGCCTCTTTCACGTCTTTCAAGGAGCGGTTGGCGCAACCCGTAAAAACAGAGCACAATAGGACGACAATAAATATCCGCATATCAAACCTCTAAAATACATAAAAAATGAAAGCCGATGATAAGCCACCAATCCATCACAAATCAACAACTCGGACACCTGATCAAAACCGGCGCAATCACCTGTGCAGGCCATGGCCGTGCACGGATTTTCGGACGGCTCGATTGCACATCGGGCAAACGGATGTTGCGGGAACATCGGGTGTTTTTTGCCGATGCACGGCAAGCCGAGGCGCAAGGCTTCAGACCCTGCGGCCATTGCCTGCCGCTTGAATACCGGCAATGGCGGACCAATTCCGAGGTGTCACTTTCGCAGTAAAACTCTTGTCCGGCAGGGTATGCCACCACGATGCAATGCTATAAAGATCAACCAGACCAACCTCTAAGTGTGGGGCCCTTGTGACAAGCATCAAACATCTGGCTTTTGTAACCAGTGATATGCCGGAGGCGCGGCTTGCGGCCCGTCACTTTGCCACACTCTATGGCGAAGTGCCGCCCGAACAGGCCGATGTGATTGTGGCTCTGGGGGGCGACGGCCTGATGTTGCAAACCCTTCACAGCTATATGGGGCAAGGCAAGCCGATTTACGGGGTCAATCGCGGCTCGGTCGGTTTTTTGATGAATGAATACCGCGAGACCGATCTGCTGGACCGCATCAAGACGGCAGAACGAAGCATCATCCATCCCTTGCTGATGACCGCGACCGATCAGGAAGGGCATATCTGCGAGGCCCGCGCGATTAACGAGGTCTCGATCTTCCGCCAGTCCTATCAGGCCGCCAAACTGTCGCTGTCGGTTGATGGCCGCGTCAGGATGCCCGAATTGGTGGCCGACGGCGTGCTGGTGGCCACTCCGGCAGGCTCGACCGCCTACAACCTGTCCGCCAATGGACCCATCCTGCCGCTCAATGCCCCGATGCTGGCGCTGACCCCGATTTCCGCCTTCCGCCCGCGCCGCTGGCGTGGCGCTTTGTTGCCGGACAAGGCCACCATCACCATTTCCGTGCTGGAAGCCCAAAAGCGTCCGGTCAATGCGGTGGCCGATCACTTCGAATTCCGATCCGTTGTCGAAATCCAAGTGCGCATGGATCACGACACCGAACTGGTCATGTTGCACGACCCGGACCACGGGCTGGAAGAACGGATTTTGCGCGAGCAATTCGGAACCTGATTTTCAGGCCGACACGCTTTTATAAGCCAAAGTGCCGGATGCGAACGAGCCGAACGTGCCGGTTCCGCTGGCTTTGAAGGGCCAGTCGAAGGAACTGTCTTTCCGGTTGGCTTTCGAGCCGGATGCTTTGGCGGTTTCAGCGTCCTGCAAAACCGAAGGCTCCGGCATTTCGGGTTCGACAATGTCTTTAAGGGCAAGATCGTAGCGGACCTGCTGGGCATTATCGATCTGCATCCTGGCTTCCAACTGCAACATCATGCAATAGATCGTGCCCTGCATCGCTTCCCCTTGCGACTCCATCATCTTGATCAGGCGGCAAACGGCCTGATGTCCAAGGGCTTGGCCATCTTGCAGGGATTTGACTTCATCCAGAATACTGGCCAGCAATTCCGTGCTGTTCTTCGATAAACCGGCATAGCGGCAAAGAGCCTGAAAACCAAATCCACCCATCCGGCACAAACGCAAAGCATGGCCTGCCTTGATAGAGGCCGCCTGGGCCAGCAAATGGGCGGTAAAAGCAAATTGTCCCGCCATCGCCGCCCGAATGATCACGACCGTATTCAGCCAATGCTGTTCCAGCAGAAAACGGGCCATCACGGGCAATTCATCCGTGTCGGCTTGGGCTGAACGATGCAGAATTTGCTCCAATCGCCGCTCCAGCGCGCTCAGATTATCCTGATGCAAATCCTCGGGCACATCATCCAAGAAGTCGATTTTCAATTTGATATGGGCCGGCACTTCAGGGCGGCGCAACAGGCAATCCATCACATGCTTGTGATCGATGTCGGTTTGGTCCGCAAAGCGTTGCCAGATGGTTTCTGCCGCTTGCGGTGTCAACTCAAGCTCCGTATTGCGCAACAGGATCAGGATAGCCACCGAATTGGCGCTTTCAGCCAAAGATTCGAGCACCACTGCCGACAATTCCTTGCGCCTTGCAATCGTGCACTGAACCCATAACTTGTTGTTGTACAAGACAGCCTGCAATTCGGCATCGGACAGAACTTTGGAATGGGCAAAAATAGGCTCGGAGACCATAGCCACATCCTTTGACAAGGTGACATGCAAAGAGCGGGGAAACTGGTTGGAACCGGCCACGACCTCTGCCAGCGCACGGCGCACTTCATGGGCCGGATCGGCCGCCATGGCTGTCAGAGCCAGCAGGACATCCTCTTTCTCGGGATGCGGCTCTGTTTGCGAGGCATAGGCTTTTGCCAGGACGCGGGTCATTTCCGCACGCTTCTGGCTGTCAATACGGTTGGCATAGAGCAAAAACTGTTGTGAAATATTCATTGTGAAAAAAACCTTGTGGCAACGTTGATTCCGTTATTTTAAATTAGAAAAATAAGGTTAATAAAACGTTAACAGTCCAACCCGCGAAGATCGTAAGGAACCAAGCATGGGATCGCCCCACATACCTGCCGATAAACAGCGGCACCAGCGCGGCGGCCTCTTTTACGAGGATTTCCATGTCGGCGAACTGATCCAGCACCGTTTGACCCGGACCGTGACACAGATGGACAACATGTTGTTTTCCAACATGACGTTAAACCCTCAGCCTTTGCATATCGATGCGCATTTTTGCGCCACAGAGACAGAATGGGGCAAGCCCCTGATGAATTCCCTGTTCACGCTCGGTCTGATGATCGGCATCAGTGTGAGTGATTTGACCAATGGCACCACCATTGCCAATCTGGGCATGACGGATGTGATTTTCCCCAATCCGCTGTTTGAAAACGACACGGTGCATTGCACCACCGAAATCATCGACAAACGCGAATCGCGTTCGCGGCCCGAAGCAGGTATCGTGACCTTTCTGCACCGCGCCTATAACCAGCACAATGTGCTGGTGGCCCAGTGCCACCGGCAGGCCTTCATGCGCAAACGGCCCGCCGCCTGAGCGCCAGACTTTCAGTCATAGGATGACCCCCATGCGCTCTTTGCTGTTTGTTCCGGGCGACAGCCCCGCCAAAATCGACAAGGCGCTGGGCTGTGGCGCGGATGCGCTGTTGCTGGATCTGGAAGATTCGATCTCGCTGGCCGAAAAGCCCACAGCCCGACAGCTTGTCGCGGAACGGTTGAACGCCCTTGCCGGACAGCAGGATACACCCCGCCTTTATGTACGCATCAATGCGCTTGATAGCGGATTGGCCGATGACGATCTGCAGGCTGTCATCAAAGCCCGCCCCTACGGGATCATGTTGCCCAAAAGCATCAATGGCGCGAGCGTCCAGCAATTGGCCGCCAAACTCGCAGTGCATGAGGCAGAAGCACAGATACCGGAAGGGCAGACCCGCATCATCGCCATCGCCACCGAGACAGCGCAATCGCTGTTCCATCTCGCCAGCTATCAGGGAGCGTGCGACCGGCTGGACGGGCTGACATGGGGGGCGGAAGATCTGTCGGCCGATCTCGGCTCGGAAACCAACCGGCTCGACAATGGCGATTATACCGACCCCTACCGTCTGGCCCGCGCTTTGGTGCTGGTGGGGGCTTCAGCCGCCCAGCTTCCGGCCATCGACACCGTTTTCACCGCCTATCGCGACAGCGAGGCCCTGTCCCGCGAATGTGAAGCCGCACGGCGCGATGGTTTCAGTGCCAAAATGGCAATCCATCCCGCACAGGTGCCGATCATCAACGCCGTCTTTACCCCCTCGCCGGAGGCGATCAGCCATGCTCAGGCCATTGTCGATGCCTTTGCCGCCGATCCGCAAGCCGGAGTGGTCGGCATTGGCGGCCAGATGATCGACCGCCCGCATCTGCGCCGGGCTGAACGGGTGCTGGCCCGCGCCGGAGCGGCCAAGACCCGTTCATAATGACGCCAAGCGTGTGATCAACCGCCGCCCAGCGGACGGGTGATCGAGAACAGCTCGTCCACCACCGCATAATCGGCATAGCCACAACGCGCGATGGTGCGCGCCAAAGTCATATCGAAGCGGCCATCGCGGATACAGCGATCATCGATATAAACGCCGACCACATGGCCCAGCACCAGATAGCGATCCATCGGCTGGCCATCAAAGGTCGTCAATTCCTGCACCGAGACCAGCTTACATTCCAGCGCGGCGGCCACGCCTTTGACCCTCGGTGATTTCACCAAACGGCTGGCTTCCATCTCGAGACCGGCATGTTCGAATTCGCTGTCGCCCCTTGGCAAAGGCGCAGAGGTGGCATTCATCTCGTTGCGCATGTCATAGGTCACAAGATTGCAGACAAATTCGCGGCTTTCCTGAATGAAAGCGACAGAATCCTTCATGCCTTCCGATGAAAAGCCGACAATCGGCGGGCGCGAGGCAAAAATATTGAAAAACGAATAGGGGGCCAGATTGACCCGTCCCTGCCCGTCCAGCGTGCTGATCCAGCCGATCGGGCGCGGGGCGACAATCGCCTTGACCGGATCATGCGGCAGGCCGTGATCATAGCTCACAGTATCATAAAACATCGCGGATATTCTCCTTGGAGGTCAAAAACGGCTGTCAGGCCTGCCAGCGGGTGGCAATCTGGTCGAGATCGGGGCGCGGGCGGTCCGCAGGTGCTTCGCTGGCATGGCCGATATGGACGAAGCCGGCAATCCGCTCGGCTGTCTCAAGCCCCAGCGCCGAACGCGCCTCCTCGTCATAGGCCATCCATTCGGTCAGCCAGCAAGCCCCCAAGCCCAATGCCCCTGCCGCCGACAGCAGGTTCATACAGACCGCGCCCGCCGACAATTGCTGTTCCCAGACGGGAATTTTCGGATGCTCGGCCGCTTTGGACACCACCGCAATCACCAAAGGCGCACGGGTCAAGCGCTCCTGCTCCACCGCCAACCGTTCGGGATCGGTGATGCCTTGTGTGCGGCTGGCAATATCGGCAAATATCTGCCCCAGCTTCGCTCGCGCTTCCCCCTCGATAATGATGAACCGCCAAGGGGCGAGCTTGCCATGATCGGGCACCCGCGAGGCAATGGTCAGCATGGTGTCGATCTGTGCCCTGTCGGGAGCTGGCCCCGTCAACAAACGGGCGGACACCGAACGGCGGGTCTGCAAAGCCTCTAGCCAATCTCTCATGAATCACTCTTCCCTGTGCGAACGAATGGTGTTGCATTGATAGTGACTTTTTGTAGTCCGGGCAAAGACATCTCTTTCAGCCTTGCTCAGCCTGTCCTATCTGAAAGGGGCAAGCACAAGCGGGCAGATATTGACGGGCGCAAAAGGATGGCGCAAGTAAAGGCATGGTCGCACATCATCAGCACACAGGACGACAAGCAAAAGCGCGCCTTTGCGGTGTTCTGGCGGCTGTCTTGTGGCTGTTGGCGGGTTTCCAGCCTGTCTTGGCGCAGTTTTCGGCCAATGGCCAATTTGCCCTGCCCTCGACCAGTCCTGCCGCTCCCAATACCGCCTTGACCCTGACAGCCACCATCGAAGGCACCCCGACCGTGCTCAATCGCGGGTTGTTGTGGAAAATCTATGATGCGCCCGCCGACCGCCGCGCCCGATTGATCAGCAGTTCCAACCAGCCCAACCCGAAATTCGAGCTGGCACCGGGGGTCTATATCATTCACGTCACCTATGGACTGGCCAGCGCCTCACGCCGGATTGTCATTGCCCAGCAACCGATGACCGAACGGATCGGCATTGCTGTCGGCGGTTTGAGCCTGTCGGCTAAAGTAGGCGATATGCCCATCCCTGAATCCCGTGTCAGCTTCAGCATCTATGTGGCGTTGGGCAACAATCCCGAAGGGCGGCTGGTGGCCGAAAACGTGCCAACCAACCGGATCCTGCAATTGCCGATCGGCAGTTACCGGATTGTCTCGCGCTACGGCAACACCAATGCGGTCGCCACCGCCGATTTGCGGATCGAGCCGGGCGTACTCTCGCAAGCCGTCATCACCCACCGCGCCGCCACCGTGATTTTGAAACTGGTGCGCGAACCGGGTACCGAAGCCATGGCCGGAACCCGTTTCTCGGTGCTGACACCGGGCGGCGATATCGTGCGCGAAGTCTCGGGCGCCTTTCCGAGCATGACCTTGGCCGAAGGTGATTATGTCATCATCGCCCGCAACAACGGCAAAATCTACACGGCCGATGTCACCATCAAGAACGGCGACGACCGCGATGTCGAAGTGCTGGCCAAAGAGCCGCTGGCACAGGAATAAGCGGACTTACAACTCGCTGAAAATCGGCAGGGTCTCGTGCTGTTCCAGCCAAAGCGTATAATCGGCGGGCAACAGGTCGCGCCCTGCCAGCAGATGGTCGAGATAGAAACGCGGCGGCAACAGGCCGTCGGCCAGATCCTTGACGGCGATATAGGCCACCGCCTCCACCGGTTTTGACAGAGCGGGACAATCGATCATCAGGGTTTCGCGCCGGTAATGGCCTCCGGCCACGCCTTCATAATGATCAAGCACCTCAAGGCCGCGTGGTTCCATCAAGGTCAGCGTGCCGTAAACCGTCGCCCCCTGCTTTTGCATGATATTGGCGGCGGCCCCTTGGGCAAATTTGGCCCACGGCTTGTTGAACACCAACTGCCAGCCTTCCAGCACGCCCAACAGGCGGTCACCCGTTTTCACCCCTTCGGGATGAAGGCGTTTATCAATCAGACGCCCGACATCCATGTTCGAGCCATAGGCGAAATACCAGACGGACGGCATCACAGGGTCCTCATCTTTGATACAACAATCCCGCCAAAGCGGCGGGATTGTTTCTTTCTTGACAGTGCTTCTCAGGCTTGGCGCTTGCGGCGCTCGTCCGGGGCAATCGCCTCGTCCGACAAGCTGGCAATGGCCTCGTCCAGCGACATGCTGGTCTGGTCGGGCGAACCGAGACGGCGGATCGACACGGTGCGTTCTGCCCCCTCTTTCTTGCCGACCACGATCAGCACGGGGATTTTGGCCATGGAGTGCTCGCGCACTTTATAGGTGATCTTTTCATTGCGCAGATCGCCTTCCACCCGCATGCCGGCTTTGGTCAGCGCGCTGATCACGTCATAGGCGTAATCATCGGCATCCGAGGTGATGGTGCACACCACAACCTGCACCGGCGACAGCCAGAGCGGGAAATGTCCAGCGAAATGCTCGATCAGAATCCCGGTAAAACGTTCCAGAGAACCGAACATCGCGCGATGCAACATCACAGGGGTCTTTTTATCGCCTTCCGGTGCGATATAGGTGGCCCCGAAGCGTTGCGGCAGGTTGAAATCGACCTGCAACGTGCCGCACTGCCAATCACGCCCGATGGTATCGCGCAACACATATTCGAGTTTGGGACCGTAGAACGCCCCTTCACCACTGTTGAGCGTCCACGGACGTTCGGAAGCCTGCAAAGCCTCCATCAGTGCGGCTTCGGCCTGATCCCATACACCGTCATCCCCCACCCGTTTTTCCGGACGGTCTGAGAATTTGATGCGGACATCGTCAAAGCCGAAATCCTCGTAGATCGACAGGATCAGATCATTGACCTTGAGGCTTTCGGCCATGATCTGTTCGGGTGTCACGAAAATATGGGCATCGTCCTGCGTAAAGGCCCGCACGCGCATCAGGCCATGCAATGCGCCCGAAGGCTCGTAGCGGTGGACAATACCGAATTCGGCAATCTTGGTCGGCAAATCGCGGTAGCTTTTCAGCCCGTGCTTGAAAATCTGCACATGACCGGGGCAATTCATCGGCTTGAGGGCAAAAACGCGGTCATCCTCGGTGGTGGTGATGAACATGTTCTCGCGATAGCTCTGCCAATGGCCGGAGGTTTCCCACAAAGCGCGGTCGAGCACCTGCGGCGTATTGACCTCGATATAACCGGCATCCTGCTGGCGGCGACGCATATAGTTGATCAGCGTCTGGAACAGGGTCCAGCCCTTGGGGTGCCAGAAAATCGTGCCCGGACCTTCCTCCTGGAAGTGGAACAGGTCCATCTCGCGGCCCAACCGGCGGTGATCGCGCTTTTCGGCTTCCTCGAGCTGGTGCAGATACTGGTCGAGATCTTCCTTTTTCTGGAAAGCCGTGGCGTAAATGCGGGTCAGCATCTGGTTGTTGCTGTCACCGCGCCAATAGGCACCGGCCACCTTCATCAGCTTGAAGGCATCGCCGATTTTGCCGGTCGAGGTCATATGCGGACCACGGCACAGATCGAACCAGTCGCCCTGACGATAGATTTTGAGATCGTCACCGGCCGGAATGGCGTCGATCAGCTCGACCTTGAAGGCTTCGCCCTTGTCCGCGAACACCCGCTTGGCTTCGTCACGGGTCCAGACTTCCTTGGTAAACGGCTTGTCGCGCGCAATGATTTTGCGCATTTCGGCTTCAATCGCCGGAAAATCTTCGGGCGTAAACGGTTCGGCGCGGGCGAAATCGTAATAAAAACCGTTTTCGATCACCGGCCCGATGGTCACTTGGGTATCGGGCCAAAGAGTCTGGACCGCTTCGGCCAGCACATGGGCGGCATCGTGGCGGATCAACTCCAAAGCGCGCGGATCATCGCGCGAGACGAATTCGATTTTGGAGTCACGCTCGATCGGATCAGCCAGATCGCAGACCACACCATCAAGGGCCATGGCCACGGTGCGTTTGGCCAGCGAGGGGGAAATCCCCTTGGCAATATCAAGGCCGGTGATGCCAGCGGCAAAATCACGGACAGCCCCGTCGGGAAAGGTTAAATGGATCATCTGAAGTCCTCCTCGGCCCACTCCTGCCAACCACGCAGGTAAGCCTGACCGGGCACGGACATCAGCGAGGCGCGGCAGAGCCCGGTTCCACCGCGTCGCAAGTGCGAACTGGGCCCGGATTTGTTCCTGTCCAAAGCCCATAACGCCACGGTCTATCCCACGAGGCCGTTCGGGGCAAGCTGTCGGGCACAAGATCGATCCCTTCACCGCCATTCGGGCGGCAACGGCAGATGCGGGCCAGTCCGATCCAGCCTCCCGCCCATGCCCCGTATTGTCCGATCGCCTGACTGGTATAGTCCGAACAACTCGGCCAATAACGGCAGTGCCGTCCGATCAAAAGCGACAAGCTCAACTGGTAGAGCCTAATTAACCCTCTTAAAAACCGGCGGGGGAAAAGCACTAACCATTCCTTAATTAACGATTGCTTCACCATTCAACCTCGATTAAAAGACTCAGCATGATCTTTCGTCTGACGACGGCCCCGCGCCGAAACGCAACAACGATCGCCTTGTTCTCCGGTTTGCTTGCCGCAACCGCAACAGGCACTGGTGCTCTCGCTCTGACTGCCACTGACTCTATGTCATGGGCAGGCAAGGTGAAAGGGCTAACGGTTGCCCCTGTCTCTTTTCCCGGTTCAGAAGCCTATAGTTTCGTAACCTCGCCGTCGATGACGCGGGTGTTTTCCGGTGTTCCCTCGCAATTGATACCGGAACTGTCCGGCTCCAACCTGTCATTCGGTGTCACTCCCGCCCGTCAGGGCATGGGACTGGAAGGCGATTTGAACCTGACCCCGCTCTCCGGTGTCAATACAGCCAGCACTGTTCCAAAGGCGGGTGTTGTGGCTGAATATTGGGCCCAGCTCGGCACATTCAAATTGCGGGCCGAAGGCAAAATGGGCCTGCTTGGCTCCAGCGGTTTCGGTGGCGTTGTCGGGGCAGATTATGTGCATCGCCTGTCGGATGCCGTGGTGATTGCCGGTGGCCCGCGTCTGGCGATGACTGGCAATGATTACGCCAGCAATGTCTATGGGATTACCCTGACCGATCCGATGAAGCTCAACCGCGCTCTGGCGGGCCGTCCGGATACAATGCGGTTTGTGGGGGCCGGTGCCAGCCTCAACCTCAACGGTTCGCCGTCGACCTCGGCCACCTTCTACGCGACATTCGACCGCATGATGCTGAACACAACAGACATCAATGCCAATAAAAACCTGCCTGCCCAGAACCAGTTCAGCTTCGGTGCGCAGTTCAATTACAATTTCGGCGGCCGTTAAGCGCCAAGCGACTGGCCCTGTCTGACGCTTGGCGCTGTCTGAGGCTTGAGCCTTCAGACGCTTGGGCCTGCCTAATCAGCCTGCTTTTTGCTCGATCATCTCGACGGCCTCGACCACCGCATCAAACGTCAGCAGGGTCGATGCATGCCTCGCCTTGTAATCGCGCACCGGTTCGAGCACCCGTGCATCATCCCATGGGGCGGCTGGCGGAGGCCCGTTATCTTTCAGCATGGCCCGCACTGCGTCTCGCACCGCCCGCAGCTCGTCACCGCTGGCCCCGATCACATGCCGCGCCATGATCGACGAGGAGGCCTGTCCCAAAGCGCAGGCCTTCACCTCATGGCCGAAGCGCACCACACGGCCATCCTGCATATCCAGATCGACCGTGACGGTGGATCCGCACAGTTTGGAATGTTTGGTGGCACTGGCCTGCGGATGCTCCAACCGTCCGAGCAACGGAATATCGGCAGCCAGTTCAAGAATTTTGCGGTTATAGATTTCATTCATCATGATGTTTCATATATAATGCGCCTAAGACCGTTCGGCGAGGGGTGAAATGAACGGATCTTGATCTCATTCGGCAGATTGCCGTGATCAGGCACGGCAATCACACTGAGCAATTCTTGTTCGTTTTTTTGATTGCACCAGTGGTCCAACTGCAATCTTGTCGCGTAACAGGTTCAGTTCGTCTCAAGCGAGGAGGCTCCACATGGATGCCGTGGTTAAGCCCTTTATCAAGTCCGGCAATGATCTTGCTCCCAAAGCCCCTGTGATCCGCCCGTCGCGGGAAGAGGCCGAAGAGGCCGTGCGCACGCTGTTGCGCTGGGCCGGTGAAGATCCTGCACGCGAAGGCCTGCTGGATACACCCAAGCGTGTCACCAAGGCCTATGGTGAGTTTTTCGCAGGCTATGACGAGTCACCCTCCGAGATTCTCGACAAGGTGTTCGAGGAAGTCGCGGGCTATGACGATATGGTCCTGGTGAAGGATATCCACTTCGCCTCCCATTGCGAACACCATATGGTGCCCTTTGTCGGTCGCGCGCATATTGCCTATTATCCGAGCGAAGGCGTGGTCGGCCTGTCCAAGCTGGCGCGTCTGGTCGATGCCTATGCCCGTCGCCTGCAAACGCAGGAAACCATGACGGCGCAGATTGTGGCCGCCCTCGATGACTCCCTCAAGCCTCGCGGTATTGCGGTCCTTCTGGAAGCCGAACATATGTGCATGTCCATGCGCGGGGTCATGAAGCAGGGCTCATCCACCATCACCAGCCAGTTCACCGGCGTGTTCCGCGATGATCCTGCCGAACAGGTGCGGTTTATGTCGATGTTGCGCGGGTTCTCGCCGCGCGGCTAAACCATCAATTTGTGTCCCTTGACGGGGCAAATCATGCTAACTCCGTATGGACTGTGCTTCATACGGAGTTTTTTATGTCGTCTGCACCGGACAATGCCCCCCTCGCCGCTCCAGCCTTTTCGCTCGCTCCCACCAAGCACGAGATCGAGGAAGGCCACGATCTTCTGCCCAAATTCGACCAGAACGGGCTGTTGACCGCCGTGGCTGTCGAAGCCGACAGCGGCGAAGTGCTGATGGTGGCTTATATGAACGAGGAAGCCTTCGATAAAACCATTGCCACCGGCGAGGCGTGGTATTGGTCGCGCTCGCGCAACACGCTGTGGCACAAGGGTGACACCTCGCACCAGATCCAGACCGTCATCGATATGCGGATCGATTGTGATCAGGATTGTGTGGTGTTGCGGGTCAAAGTGGGCGGAGATGGCGGCTGTTGCCATACCGGCCGCAAAAGCTGTTTTTACCGTTATGTCCGGCAGGACGGCGACGGCCCGAAACTGGTGATGGTCGACCCGCCCGCTCAGGGCTGATCACCTCAATGTGACGATTGCGTTGGCTGATTGGGCGATGGCAACGGCTGGACCGGTGTGGCCGGCTCTGGCTTTTTGGCCTTCTCGTCCGGCAAAAGGGCGACACGGGCAACATCCCAACCCAGCTTGCCGATTTCGGTGCGGGCTTTGGGAGAGACATCCCCTGTGATCACAAATAATGGCCGGCCTTTGGCCCCGATCTGCTTCACACTGGCCGAAATCGCTTGCGCCAATAGGGCATTGCGTTCGGTCCAATAGAATTCATCGATCGGATAGGCGGCAATCAGTCGGCCGTTCTTGAGCAGGGTCAACACGGCATTTTCGACCAGAACGAAACTCTGGATCGGTGATGGCGGCTTCCAACTGGCCAGAATTTCAGCGCGCAACCGCTCGAAATAGGCCTCGTTGCGATTTTCGGCCTTGATCGCGTGCTCGATAAACAGATCACTGTCTTTGGCTTTGATGCTCTCCAATGCCACCGCGATCACATAGATATCGGATGGCGTATAGGCAGAATTGTTGAACAATTGCTTGATCTGCTCATCCTCGATCCCCACCGATTTCATCTTGATGCGGGAATCGCGCAAAATCTGGCCTGCCGTCTTGTTGCGCAAGGCATCTTTCAAAGCCGCTGTGGTCGAGATCGACGAAGCGGTGACGACCGCCATGCGTGTGGTGGCCATGGTGGTCGATTGCATCATGGTCGCGCCAGGAATGGCCGTCATCGCGCCCTTGACCGACAAGCCCCCAAACCCCGCCGCCGATGCCAATTGCTTGAGCCGGTCGGCCAGCGGTTTGAAGTCGGTATAAGGATCAATATCCAGATCGGAAGCCAGTTCGCGCTTGGCTGTATCGACCCCGACAAGCCCCCCGACAAAACTGCCGCGGTTGGGATCATCATTCTCGCCCGAGGCTTCCAGACTGTCGAAGAAATTTCCGACGCCCTGAAACGAATTCTTGATCGTATCGAGCGGGCTGATCAGCAATTGTCCGCCGAATTTAAACGGGGAAATCGCCGCCGTGCCGAACGCCTCGATAAAACTGCCCGCTTGCGTGCGCTCGTTCAGGATATTGAGCACATCCAGTTCGGTTAGCCGCACCTTGAGCAAGCCATCGCCGACCACATCGAATTTTCCGTAAGCGGTTTCCAGATGGTAGATGCGGCTGTAATTGTTGCGCTCGACGTCCGGGCGGATTTTATAATTGGCCCCTTGCGCACGACTGCCAAGAATATCCTGGGCAGTGAGGTTTTTGGGGGTCTCGTACGCCACCACCGGTGTTTTGGCTGAAGAGGACGGCTCTGCATCGGGTTTGACGGACTCGGAGGCTTTGCCGCTCTCGGATGGTTTAGCCGGAGCCGCCGCTTTGGCCGCAGGCGGTGATGCGACCGGACGGGCCACAGGAACCGGGATTTTGCCAGCGGATGGTGCGGCAGGTTCTGCTTTGGCAGGCTTATCGGCCTGTGCTGGCGGTTCGCTTTTCGGGGCGGCTTTCTGGGCCTCGGCCTCGTTGGCGACAGGCACGGACGGGGCCTGTCCGGCCTCGACCGGCGCATTGCGGATGATGGTCACCTGCGCCTGCAAGGGATCGGCCCCCATCATACCCGACAGCAATGCGACAAGAGCAAGCGCACGGACGGAGACAGAAGCAAACGCTGTTTGATCTCTCACAGCCTTAGTCTGACAAAGACGATCCTGCATGATCAAGCCTATCATGAACCAAGCAAATCAGCGGCATCATAGATATCGGCAACCGTTTTTACCGATTGGGGAAGTTCTTTCAGGGACACAACAACAGCACGGGTCGCGCAGTCCCGTTTGATGGCAGAAATCATTGCCAAAGCGCTCGAGTCGGCCTCGGTCACTTTGGCAAAATCCAGCAAAAGATGCTTCTCCGGATAGGGCTTTGACAGTTGGTCAAACCAGCCCCCCACCGTGTTCATGGTCAAAGGTCCGGTCAAAGCCACATATTTCATCGCATGCACGGCTGGAAGTTCCGTTTCAGAGGATTCCGGCTGCATGTCACCACTCATCGGGCATTCTTTTTCTTGAGGGCGGCAATCACGCCAGCCACGCCGTCACTGCTCACCAGACCGGTGAACTCGTCACGATAGGCGGCGACAAGCGAAATGCCTTCGACCTGTACATCATAGACTTTCCAGCTTCCTGTCGCGTTGGAAAGCGAATAATCGATGCTGGAAGGCGAGCCGCGGCCGACCATTTGCGTGCGCACCGTGACATCCCCGTCGGACCCGTTGGAACGGGTCGAGCGCACCACCACATCCATATCGCGCAGATTGTTGATGGCGTTGGAATAGGTACGGATCAACAGATGCGAGAATTCGCTGGTGATCTGCCTTTGCTCGGCCGGACTGGCCTTCAACCAGTTGCGGCCCATCGCGATTTGCGAAATGCGGTTGAAGTCGAAGCGCGGCACCAGATCGCGTTCGATGATCGCCGTCAATTGCGGGTTCACACCATTGCCGGTGGCCGGCAAAGACCGCACCGATGCCGTCACATCGCTGGCCATAGTCCTGACGAGATCTTCGGGACCAGCCGCCCATGCAGGCGCAACCGCGCCCACAAACAGTGACAGCAGAAGAAAAGCAATCGTATGGCGCACAGTGGTGATCCCTGGTCTTGGACAGCGGCAAGCGAGCATCAATTGCTCTGCTTGGCCGCATTAATCAATGCTTCACGACGTTGCAGGAACAAACTGCGCGTGAAACGGTATTTATCGAGGCTTGATGACGAAATTAAGTCTTCTGTCGCCGAATTGGTACTGCGCACATGGACATATTCGGCACCGGTCAGGCTATAGCCCGGGACCGGCTCCAGATAGGTGCGCGGATCGGAAGCAATCCGCAATCCGCGTCCCACCGTATCGCGCAGGGTCGACACACCCAGAACCGGCAGAACGAGATAGGGACCGGGACCGACACCCCAGACACCCAATGTCACGCCATAATCGCCTTTGCCCTTGGCAAGGCCCATATCGCTGGCGACATCGAACAAGCCACCCAGACCGATGCTGGTATTGATCAGCACACGGGCGAAATCATTGCCTGCCAGATTGCCGCGTCCCTGCAAACCATGGTTCACGCCGATGTAAACGTCATCGAGATTGTCGAAGACATTGCCGATGCCCCGACGCAACGGATCGGGCAACAGGGTCTTGTAAAGAAATTTGACCGGTGTGGTGATGACAGCATCAAACACTTCGTTGAAGAAGAATACGCCGCGATTGACCGGCTCGAACGGATCGAGAATAACCGGTTCGGCTTCGGCCTGAACAGCGACAGGAGCAGGCGCAGGCTTTTTGGCCGCTTGCACCGGTGCGCCAAACAGCGCCATCGAGACCAGCAATGCAAGGGGCAGACGTTTCACACACAATGTCATTTGGTCGTTCCTGTCGATTCAGACGCTTTATTAAACAAAAATTGACTGATCAGCTTTTCCATGATCATGGCCGGCTGGGTTTTCGAAATACGGTCACCTTGGCCTAGATACACAGAGTCGCCTCCGGCTTCCAAGCTCACATATTGTTCACCCAACAAACCCGAGGTCAGAATAGAGGCGATTGTGTCTTTTGAGAACTTGTAGTTTTGATCGATACGCAAAATGGCCTTGGCTTCGTACGTTTGGCTGTCGAGTGTGATGGAATCGACACGCCCCACCACCACTCCCGCACTTTTAACTGGCGCACGCACCTTCAATCCGCCGATATTATCGAAACGGGCTTCGACACGATAGCCTTCGCTGGTTTCCAATCCGGTCAGATTGCCAACTTTCATGGCCAGAAACACCAGAGCCAGAATACCTGTCGCCACGAACAGCCCGACGGCGAGATCGAATTTCGATTTTTTCATCCGTTCAATCCCCGGAACATCCACACAGTCAGCACAAAATCCAGCATCAGAACCGCCAAAGACGAAGTGACCACCGTGCGGGTGGTCGCGCTGGAAACCCCCTCTGCCGTGGGCGGGGCATAATAGCCCTCGAACACGGCAATCAACCCGACGGCAACACCGAAAACAAGGCTTTTGATCAAGCCGTTGATAATATCAAGCCTGAAATCGACACCCGCCTGCATTTGCGACCAGAACGAGCCGTCATCAATCCCGATCAGTTTGACCCCGACCAGATAGGCCCCGAACACTCCGGCGGTCGAAAACAGGCAAGCCAGCAAAGGCATGGATACCACAGAAGCCAGAAAGCGCGGGGAAATAATGCGGGCAATCGGATTGACCGCCATCATGTCCATTGCGGCAATCTGGTCGGTGGCCTGCATCAGGCCGATTTCCGCTGTCACCGCCGAGCCAGCCCGTCCGGCAAACAGCAGGGCGGTCACCACCGGCCCCAATTCACGCACCAGCGACAGGGCGACCAGCACGCCAAGGGTTTCGGAAGAGCCGAACCGTTGAAGCACCTCATAGCCCTGAATGGCCAGCACCATGCCGACAAACATGCCGGAGACGACGATGATCAACAAAGACCGCACGCCGGAGAAATACAATTCGCGCACCAGCAGGCTGAAACGGCGCACCGGCACGCCGATCACCATCATGATCGCCAGAAAGAAACGGCCCGCCAGACCCAACCGTGCCAGACCGTTCAGCACAGTGCGGCCCAAGCCCTCGATCATCTCGATCACATTGCTCATGGGGTACCCCCCTCGACCGATGCGGTACCGGCTTTGCCCAACAACTGGTCCAGCAGTGGCGGCGCAGGATAATGGAACGGCACGGGCCCGTCGGGCAAACCATCGGCAAACTGCCGGACAAAGGCATCGGACGTGGTGCGCACATCCGATGGGGTCAAATCCCGATAGACCTTGCCTTCGGCCAGCACGATCACCCGATCGGCAATTTTCAGGCTGGCATCCAGATCATGCGTGACCACCAGCGAGGTCAGGCCGAACGCGTCATTGAGGCGACGGATCAACCGCGCGACAATGCCGGTGGAAATCGGATCAAGTCCCGTGAAGGGTTCGTCATACAGCATCAGCATCGGATCAAGCGCAACAGCCCTTGCCAGCGCCACACGCCGCGCCATGCCGCCCGAGAGTTGCGACGGCATCAGCCCCGCCGCCCCGCGCAGACCCACCGCCTGCAGTTTCAGCAGGACCAGATCCCGAATCACGGATTCGGGCAGATTGGTCTGCTCGCGATAGGGAAACGCCACATTGTCATAGACCGACAGATCGGTGAACAGAGCGCCGAACTGGAACAGCATCCCGAAACGGGTGCGCAAGGCATACAGAGCGGATCTGTCGAGTTTGGGCACATTTTGCCCATCGACCAGAATATCACCCCGATTGGGCAGGATCCGCCCGCCGATCAGCCCCAAAAGCGTGGTTTTGCCGCTTCCCGAACCGCCCATCACAGCCAGAACCTCGCCTTTGCGCACAGACAGGGACAGGCCGCGCAAAATCGGCCTCTCGTCATAGGCAAAATGCACATCCTTGATCTCGATCAGAGACGCAGGGTGCGGGGGGGCTGTCTTTACTTCTGGCATCACAGGGTCCAAGCGGGCTGTAGAGTCTTTGTCCCTACAACCCGTATATGGCGCAATTAAGAACCCACAAGCAACCGCTTTATCCGAAAAACAGCAGTTTTCTTGCCAGTTTGACCGGGATCAGGCGGTCGCGATGTAATCCCGCATCGCTCTGGATTCCGCCTCGATCTCGGCAACCCGATATTTGACGACATCCCCAATCGACACCAATCCGGCAAGACGGCCATCGACCACCACGGGCAAATGGCGGAACCGCCCCATGGTCATTTCATCCATCAATTCCGGGATCGACGTGTGCGGACTGCAGGTGATCACATGCGCGGTCATGAAATCGCTGACACTTTGATGCAGGCTGGCAGGATCGGCCGCCACCGCGCGCACAATATCCCGCTCGGATAGAATGCCTTTGACCTGTCTGTCGGGTGAGGTCACAACCAGCGCCCCGATCCGCTTTTGCGCCAGCAATTTTGCGGCATCGTGCAGGCTGGTGTCAGGAGATACCGTCAGGACATCGCGTCCCTTGGTGGCGAGAATACGCTCAACACTCATGGCATAACCTCCCTGATTTGTTTTAAGTCATCGTCCTTATGTCAAAATCCATTCCGGCAACGAGAAACGTGACACGCCGTCACAGGTCGAAGTGTGCGCCAAGATCCTTGATCCGGCAACTCCCCCTTTTGGACAGGCCCCAAAGGGCAAAAACAATGGTCAACGGCCGCGTGCAACGGGATCGAGCATCGGGAACAGGGTCAAACCGACAAAAAACCCGCCGATATGGGCCTCCCAGGCGATATGCTCACTACCACCGGGGACCGGATTGAAAAAGCCCGTCAACAGGTTGATCGCCAGCCAACTGCCCAGAAACCACACGACCCGCTGGTCCTGCAATGCCTCGCGCAGGCTCAAAGCGGGCGGATGCTGGCCGGTCTGTTTGCCGAAAGACAGACCGGAAAATCCGGCTCCGGGCTGGAACATGAACAGCGAGGCCGCCGCCATGCATCCGGCAATCCCCGCCGATGCGCCGACCAATGGCGAGACATCATACCAGTTCAAGGCAAAATGGGTCAGCCCGCCGCCAATGGCGCACAGACCGAACAACAACAAGAACCGCTCGGCCCCGATCCGGCGCGCCAGAGGCGAGCCGAAAGCGGCCAGCCAGACGCCATTCAGAAACAGATGCAATCCACTGCCATGCAACAAGGCATAGGACAGCACGGTCCAGGGCCGCATCGTGTCTTCTTCGGTCAGAAACTGGATGATGACCGCATCTTCCGCGCTCAGCTTCTGGCCCAGAGCCGTTTGCAGGGCGGCCAGCGGATCAAGTCCGAGGCCGGCGGCAAAGCGGGCAGGAATGAACGACCAATCCAAGAGCAGGAACGATCCCAATTCCTCGGGCAATAACACCATCACAAAATAGATCGCCCCCATCAACAGCAACAACGTGGTGATGACAGGCGGCATATTGAAGACAGGTTCGCGCTGGGACGACATCGGAAGAGCCTCTGCGACAGAGAATGGCGGGCCGTTGATGGCGGATCGGTCATTCTGGAAACGGTTGCTGCCACCTTCTCTCACTTAAACAGGCAAAAGTCACCCGCCCCGACAGGCCCCCATGCCAAGGAACCTGCCTTTGCGCGCCTCATTAACCTTGATTGGAGGCTTTGCTTGCCTGACCCCCGCGATGCCCGTTAACGTTTTGTTAACACATTCAACGGACGGCAATGATGCGGCGTTTGGCAATCCTTGGTTTTGGTCTTGTGCTGGGCTTGGCCCTGACCACCCTGTCGGGTGGGCAAGCCCATGCGCGCGACCAAAAACGACTGGCCGCCATCCCCTCTTTGAACATCACCAATTTCTCGCAAACCGGCGCCATAGCCAAACCGCCGATCGGCTGGGCGCAACTCTGTTCAACCCATCCAGAGGATTGCGAAAGTCCCGCCGAAATCATGACCATTGCCCAAGGCCAGCAGGTTATCCCCCTGACGGCCGAAAACTGGGCAACGCTGAACCGCATCAATGCGCTGATCAATGACACGATCGAGCAGGTCTCCGATCTCGATCATTACGGCGTATTGGAATGGTGGGCCTATCCCGATGACGGCAAGGGCGATTGCGAGGATCTGCAACTGCTCAAGCGCAAATTGCTGGCTGAAGCGGGCCTGCCGCGCCAAACCCTGCTGATGACCGTGGTCCGCGATACGCATGGCGAAGGCCATGCCGTGCTGATGGTGCGCACCGATCGGGGAGATCTGGTCCTCGACAGCCGCAACAGCATCATCAAGCCTTGGCAGAAAACCGGCTATAAATTCATCAAGCGCCAATCACAGGACGACCAGAATATCTGGGTCTATTTCGGCGACGGTACCGACAGCCTGACAACCGCCTCGCCTGCCCGCTAAACGTAACGGCTGGGACGGGTTCGCCCGATCAAAGAGCCTTGAGGCCTTTGGCGAACCGTTTGTAATTCTTGATATAGCCTTCGGATGTCGCGCGAACGCGCTTGGCGGCCTCTTCGTCCAGCGTGCGGATGACCCGGGCGGGCGAGCCGACAATCAACGAATAATCCGGAAATTCCTTGCCCTCGCCGACAAAGGCATGGGCACCGACCAGCGAATAACGGCCGATCTTGGCCCCGTTGAGAATGGTTGCGCCCATGCCGACCAGCGAGCCTTCGCCAATCGTGCAACCGTGCAGAATGGCGGCATGTCCCACCGTCGCATAGGGTCCGATGCTCATCGGAAAGCCCATATCGGTGTGCAACATACTGCCATCCTGGATATTGGTGCCTTCCAGAAGGTCGATCAACTCGTTGTCACCGCGCAACACAGCCCCGAACCAGATGGAGCAATCCACGCCCAAACGGACACTGCCGATCACTTTGGCATCGGGCGCGATCCAGTAGCGGTCATCGGCGGGCAGTTCGGGGATACGGTCTTCGAGTTGATACAGCGCCATCGCAGGCCCCCTTTGAAAAAATCAGTCGTCGTGATTGTCTTCCAGATCGATATCGAGAATGGACTGGACAAACGCATAAGAGCGGTCGCCGTCCTCGATATCAAGGGAGATAATGCCGACAAATTCCTCGCCGACAAACACTTCAGCCGAATCTTTCAGCTTGGGGCGCGGCGTTACGCGGATGGCGGCATTGCCATAAAGACGGCGCAGATAATCCTGCAACTTCTGAATTTCGACCTTATCCATCACATCAATCCTGTTCAAATCTGTCAGCGAGTCAGCGTGCTCTCTTGCAACACGCATTGCCATGCCACGCGGCAGGCCGCAAGCCGTGTTTGGCTTGATCAAGGGAGCACAAGGGATCTTTCCGCGCCAACCCGCTGAAGACAAAAGATTTATTGATCCGAGATATTCTTGTCGGCCAATATTTGATCCATGGTGCGGGCCGGTTCAGCACAGCCCGCCTCGCCCACCACTTTGGCAGGCACGCCCGCCACCGTCGTGTTGCGCGGCACATCATGCAACACCACCGAACCGGCCGCCACGCGCGCGCATTGGCCGATATCGATATTGCCGAGAATTTTCGCGCCCGCGCCGATCAAAACCCCGCGCCGGATTTTCGGATGGCGGTCACCCTGATCCTTGCCGGTGCCGCCCAATGTGACATCCTGCAACATCGACACATCATCCTCGATCACCGCAGTCGAGCCGACCACGAGGCCGGTTGCATGATCGAGAAACACCCCTTTGCCGATGCGGGCCGCCGGATGAATATCGGTCTGGAACACTTCGGACGAGCGGCTTTGCAGATAGAGGGCGAAATCATGCCGTCCCGCATGCCACAGCGTATGGGC
This sequence comes from Hyphomicrobiales bacterium, assembly GCA_947455455.1. GTDB lineage: Bacteria > Pseudomonadota > Alphaproteobacteria > Rhizobiales > Beijerinckiaceae > CAIYZJ01. The sequence continues at coordinate 1,626 of CANGOE010000033.1, read as the reverse complement.
GAATCTATGGGTCTGCAGGGCGTGATAGCCCTTGAAATAGAGCAAGGGCTCCAACAGGCGTGTGCAAGCCGGATCGCGATCGGCCACAGCCAGACAATCGGCCACCATGCCTTCGGTCAACAGCGGATCATGGCTGACCAATTCAGCCAATGTGCCCATCAGGACCTCATAGGACACGGCAGGATGGGCCAGACGGCAGGCCAGACGGCCGATCACCGCCGTGGCAAAACTGTCGTGATCGAGCACAGCCGATTGCATCAGACCCGCCAATGCAGGCTCGTTTTTCGCCGCCGTCTGGGCATCCAGCCGGATACGGGTCCACAGCGGATCGAAACGGGTTACCGGGTCGGACCCATGCAATGCGGGTTGTGACACATGCGGCTTGGTCATGATTTACCTTCCGTTTCAACGGCTCTGAGCAAGGGATTACGCCGACAAACTCGAGAGACATTACTCGGTGCGATAATTTACCATCAATTGCGTTGCGAAAGAAACGCTAAAACGGCCTCTTTGTGGCTTCGGTCGCCCACCGCCAGATTGTGGTCTCGCCCTTCGATGTCAAACACCTGCGCACCCGGGATCAGCGCGCCCAACGGATGCGGATCACCCGCCACCGGATCATTGGTTCCCACCGAAATCAGGACAGGAACCCTGATCTGCCCGGCTTCCTGAGCGCTCAACACCTGCCGCGAACCGCGAATACAGGCCGCCAAGGCTTTCAAATCACTGCCGGTCTGTTCGGCAAACACCCGGAACATCCGTTGCATCGGATCGGTCAGGCCATCAACTGAAGGGGCTTCCATCGCATCGGCAATGCCCAAAGGCAGACCGACACCCTCGACCAGATGGATCCCCAACCCGCCCAGCAAGGCCGAACGGACACGGGCAGGATGATACAGTGCCACATGCGCGGTAATGCGCGCGCCCATCGAATAGCCCATGATATCGGCTTGAGGCAGGCCCAGATAATCGAGCAGATGCACAACATCCTGTGCCATGTCCTTGGCATGATAGGCGGCGGGGTCATAGAGTTTCTCGCTCTGCCCATGCCCGCGATTATCCAGCGCCACCACCCGATAACCGGCCCGATTGAGCACCTTGACCCATTGGGTATTGACCCAATTCACCGCATGGTTGGAGGCAAAGCCATGCACAAGCACAACCACCCCCTGCTCGTCCCCCTCGGCAGGAGAATCAATAAAGGCAAGGCGCACGGAACCGGATTGGAAAAACTGCATGGGACGTCTCGCTTCAATAGTGCCTGATTATAGCCTTTAGAGCATAAACAGGCCCCCCAAGACAATTATAAGGTTTGCAGGTCCACCCGTTGCGCAACTCATTTATGCAACGGATAAACACCGTACAAGGAACCGCCCGTTGAATTGTCTGTTTATGGGTAGGTAGCCCTTGCTTTTTCATCCAAACGATCCTAAAAGGCGCGTTCGAGCGGCTCCGGCTGGGGGCTTAACGGAAGACCGGAATGACCATTCCGGCAGAACCATGGTGGTTCGCCTTCCGGTGTCTCCGCCTTCGGACAACCTCCCGTTCGGGCCTTTGGCGAGGCTCGAAGGGCTATGCGTCGGGGTCGCATAACGGTGAAAGGCCAAATGAATGCCTCTTTATGAG
>CANGOE010000032.1 GCA_947455455.1 Hyphomicrobiales bacterium | reverse complement strand
TCAAAACGTGTCGCCGAACAGGCCGCTGCCGATGTGTTTTTGCAGCGTGAAGGGATCAGGGAACAAAGATCATGAGTGAACCGGCCCCTTACACACAGACCCATTGCGGCTTTGTCGCGCTGATCGGTGCACCCAATGCGGGTAAATCCACACTGGTCAATATGCTGGTCGAGGCCAAGGTCTCGATTGTGTCGCGCAAGGTGCAAACCACCCGCAATCTGGTGCGCGGCATTTGCATGGTTGATCAGGCGCAGTTGATTTTTGTCGATACGCCCGGCCTGTTTGCCCCCAAGCGCCGGCTTGAACGGGCTATGGTCACATCGGCCTGGGGCGGGGCGGGGGATGCGGATGTCATCGCTTTGCTGGTGGATGTCCGCCGTTGGCCGGACGAGGAAACCCAAGCCATTATCAGCCGGTTGAGCCAGCTCAAACAGCCCAAAGTGCTGATTTTGAACAAGATCGACACCATCGAAAATGTCAAACTGCTGGCGCTTGCGCAAGAAATCAACGAATTGCACGCTTTTACCGACACATTCATGATCTCCGCGCTCAAAGGCCACGGGGTCGAAGCGTTGAAAAAGCGTCTGGCCGAGATGTTGCCCAAGGGGCCGTGGCTTTATCCCGAAGACGAAGTCTCGGATGCGCCCTTGCGCCTTCTTGCCGCTGAAATCACCCGTGAAAAGCTGTTCGAGCGGATGCATGACGAATTGCCCTATCGCTCGACAGTGGAAACCGCGGACTGGAAAACCCTCAAAGACGGCTCGGCCCGCATCGAGCAAGTGATCTATGTCGAGCGCGAGAGCCAGCGCAAGATCGTGCTGGGCGAAAAGGGACGAGGCATCAAAAGCATCGGCGAGGCGGCCCGCAAGGACATTGCCGAAGCCGCCGATTGCAAGGTGCATCTGTTTCTGTTTGTGAAAGTGCGCGAGGATTGGGCCAATGATCCGGCCCGTTACCGCGAAATGGGCCTCGAATTCCCCAAAGATTGAGGACACAGGCGTGGAGTGGCGCGACGAAGGCATCGTGATCGGTGTGCGCCGCCACGGCGAAACCAGCGTGATTCTGGATTTGCTGACCCGCCAGCATGGCCGCCATCTGGGGCTGGTACGCGGGGGGCGCTCGCACAAGTTGCAACCCTCTCTGCAAGTCGGCAACGGCCTTGATGCGGTGTGGCGGGCGCGGATCGAGGACCATCTGGGCGATTACAAGATCGAGGCGCGGGTGATGCGTGCCGCCCGCCTCATGGACCACCCCGCCGCCCTTTACGGCCTGTCGCACCTGACAGGATTGGCCCGCTTGTTGCCAGAGCGCGATCCGCATGAGGCGCTGTACGAGACACTGGGCATTGTGCTCGACCAATTGGTGGATCCCTTGCTGGCGGCGCCACTGGTAATCCGGTTCGAATTGGCTGTGTTGGGGGATTTGGGCTTCGGCCTCGATCTGAGCGAATGTGCCGCGACCGGCCGCACCGATGATCTGGTTTATGTCTCGCCCAAATCGGGCCGTGCCGTCAGCCGCGAGGCTGGCTTGCCGTGGCATGACAAATTACTGGCTTTACCCGATTTTCTGAAACAAACAGACACTGTGGCCAAAGCCATGCCCGATGATCTGGCGATCCATCAGGGCTTTTTGCTGACCGGCTTTTTTCTCGAACGCCATGTCTATGGCCCGCGCGCGCTGACTATGCCCGATGCGCGACAAGGCTTTATCGCCAGCATCATCAAAAGCCGCCTGTCAGATCCCCAATCACTGACGGTGGAGGCTGATCACACGGCCGTGCCGTGAAGATCATAGGCATCGGCGCGTTCGATTTTGACGGTGACAATATCACCGGCGCGAAGCGGGCGGCGGCTGGCGACATAGACATGCCCGTCCACCTCCGGCGCATCCCATACCGAGCGTCCTTTTGAAACCGTCGGGCCGCCTTCGTCGATCATCACCTTGATACGCTTGCCGACGCGCGAAGCCAGACGCTTGGCGCTAATGGCCTGTTGGCGCTCCATAAATTTGTTCCAGCGCTGGGTTTTGATCTCTTCGGGGACCATATCGAGGCCCAGATCATTGGCGGTAGCCCCTTTGACGGCCTCATATTTGAAGCAACCGACCCGCTCCAGCTTGGCTTCGTCGAGGAAATGCAGCAATTGCTCGAAATCCTCGTCGGTCTCGCCGGGGAAACCGACAATGAATGTGGAGCGGATCGCCAGATCGGGGCAGATCTCGCGCCATTTCTTGATGCGCTCCAGCGTCTTGTCCTGATGCGCCGGACGACGCATTGCCTTCAGCACTTTAGGGGAGGCGTGCTGGAACGGAATATCGAGATAAGGCAGGATCGCCCCTTCCGCCATCAAGGGGATGACCTCGTCGACATGCGGATAGGGATAGACATAGTGCAACCGCACCCACACACCCAAAGTGCTCAGGGCCCGCGCCAGATCGAAAAAGCGGGTTTTGACTTCCGTGTCGTTCCACAGGCTGGGCGCATATTTGACATCGATGCCATAGGCCGAGGTATCCTGCGAGATCACCAGCAGTTCCTTGACACCGGACTTGACCAGCTTTTCGGCCTCGCGCAACACATCCCCGACAGGGCGTGACACCAGATCGCCGCGCAGTTGCGGAATGATGCAGAAGGTACAGCGGTTGTTGCACCCTTCGGAAATTTTCAGATAGGCATAATGGCGCGGTGTGAGCTTGATGCCCTGATCCGGTACCAGATCGACATAGGGGTCATGGGCTGGCGGCACGACATCATGCACGGCCTTCATCACGCTTTCATAGGCTTGCGGGCCGGTAATGGCGGCAATGCCGGGATGGGCGGCCAAAATCTCGTCGGGCTGTGCGCCCATGCAACCGGTCACAATCACCTTGCCGTTTTGCGCCATGGCCTCGCCGATGGCACCCAGCGATTCCGCCTTGGCGCTGTCGAGAAAACCGCAGGTGTTGACGATGACCGCATCCGCCCCGACATGGCTTTTGGACAGCTGATAGCCTTCCGAGCGCAATTGCGTGATGATCCGTTCGCTGTCCACCAAGGCCTTGGGGCAACCGAGCGAGACAAACGAAATGGTGGGGGCGCGTGCAGTCATAACAACTCCGTGGACGACGGGTTTTGCCAAGGGGCAGGAATTTGGCCCAAGGACAACAACGCGCCTGCCTCACTCCTAGCGGATGTGCCGATCCGGCTCAAGCATTCTGGTGGGGCACAGTGTCGGCGTGGTCACTTCCCCGCCAAAATCAGCGCCCAGTAATTGCGGTAGCGGCTTTCGGGAGCATCCGAGCGGGCCATGCCGATTCTGACGGCATCCGGCATCAGTAGATTGGCGCGATGCAAAGGCGAGCGTTGCCATGAAGCCAGTGTCGATGCGACATCGGCATGGCCGGCCCCGACATTTTCGGCCCCTGTCTGCTTTTTGAAGCCGCCGTCATTCATCCGCTGGATAAAATCCGGTCCGACCTCGTGCGATAAGTTATTGTGGGCCGCCATCATGCCCGCCTGGTCCTTGGCCAGTTCCACCAATCCGCGATCGACCGTCACCGGAGGCAGGCCGTTTTCGGCCCGAAAGCTGTTAATGCCCGCCAAAGCCTCGTGTGATACGTCATTGGCCTGATAACGGCTGGTTTTCAGACTGCTGCAGGCCGACATAAGCAAAGCGGTGGCGGTCAGGATCAAAACCGAACGGCGGGGGAGCGCGGGAAGAGGCATGGGATGATAACTCTGCTTGCATGAACCAATGCCTTCCTCCTATCGTGAACTCGGACAAGAGTCCAAACGTCCGATGCGTGATGCAGAGAAACGGGAAATAAGTGAAGGTTGATGCGCGTGATTGAACCAGTCGAGATTATTCCCCCCGGTGCTCGCCCCCGTTGGCAACCCGATTGGCGGCCGCGTTTGTCGGGCGTGCTGGTGTCGCGCATCGTGGCTTTTTTGGTTGATTTTATGGCGATCGGCTTTCTGGTCTGGTTTTACGGCTTTCTGGCCGCCTTTTTCGGTCTGTTCACGCTGGGCCTGACCTGGCTGATTTTTCCTATTCTGCTTCCGCTTGTGGCTCTGCTCTATAATGGTTTCACGTTGTCCGGCCCGCGGGCCGCGACGTGGGGGATGCGGATCGCCGGTGTCGAGGTTCGCAATATCGACGGGACGCGTGTGACCTTTTTGACCGCGGCCGGACATGCCGTGCTGTTTTACCTGAGTTGTTATTTTCTCACGCCGATGATTCTGCTGATCGGTCTGTTCCGCTCTGATCGCCGGATGGCGCATGATTTGTTGACGGGGGTTATTCTAGTTCGCAGAATGGTGTGAATGAGGTTGAAAGGCGGGATGGTCAGGTGACAACACAAGCGCGTGATGCGCCGCAATTCTATCTGACAGCGCCGACACCGTGCCCCTATCTGCCGGACCGGATCGAGCGCAAGGTGTTTACCCATCTGATCGGGCGGCGCGCCCACGAGATGAACAATGCCTTGAGCCAGAGCGGATTTCGCCGCTCCCAAACCATCGCCTATCGTCCGGCCTGTGACGGTTGCAAGGCCTGCGTGTCAATCCGTGTGCCGGTTGACGAGGTGCAATTGTCGCGCACTATGCGCAAGGTCTGGGCGCAAAATGCCGATCTGGTCGGGCAATGGAAAGACAATATCCCGACTACAGAACAATATAGCCTGTTCCGCTATTATCTGGATTCACGCCACGCCGATGGCGGCATGTCGGATATGAATGTGCTGGATTATGCCATGATGATCGAGGACAGCCATGTCGACACCCATATTGTCGAATATCGCAAGCGCGGTCCCGATACCGGTTTCACGGGGGCAGGGACGGGTGATCTGTTGGGCCTTGCGCTGACCGATGTGCTGGAGGATGGACTGTCGATGGTCTATTCGTTTTACGATGTCGACCAGACCAGCCGCAGTCTCGGCACGCTGATGATTCTCGATCATTTCATCCGCGCCCGCAAAATGGGTCTGCCCTATGTCTATCTGGGCTATTGGGTCGATGGATCGCCCAAAATGGCCTATAAAGGCCGCTTCCGCCCGCAAGAGCACCTGACCATGGAGGGCTGGGCGCGGGTGGACTGAGAGTCGCAACACGGCTCAGCCGTGCTGTTTAACCCGAAAAGCGGCTTGATTTGGGGAAGCCTTTTGGCGGCAAACGCCCGGCCTCGGCGCGATTTCCGATCCATTCGCGCAAATCTGCTTCCGTGACGGTCCATGTCCGGCTGGACGTGTCTAGCCAGGTCAGCCCCTCGGCCAGCGTGAAGGTTTTGGCATCGACAATGCCGCCATCCTTGTATTTCTGCAGGCGCACCCCTTTGCCACGCCCCATTTCGGGGATTTGGGCAATCGGGAACACCAGCAATTTGCGGTTTTCACCGATGGTGGCGACATGATCACCCTCGACAGGCACCACCAGTTTGGTGACTTCGCCCGGATCGACATTGAGCACCTGACGGCCCTTGCGGGTATTGGCGATCATCTCGTCCGACCCGATCACAAAACCGCGACCGATCGACGACGAGACCAGCAATTTACTGCCCGGCTTGTGCGGCCAGACCTTGATAATATCAGCGCCCTCATCCAGATCGACCATCAACCGGATCGGATCACCGAAGCCGCGACCGCCCGGCAGTTTCGACGCATCCAGCGTAAACACCTTGCCGTCGGTCATCATCATCAGCAATTTGGCGGTTGTCTCGGTGAAGAACGAGAACTTCAATCCGTCATCGCCTTTGAATTGCAGGCTCGAGAGATCCTGCTGATGACCTTTGAGCGCACGGATCCAGCCTTTTTCCGTCACCACCACCGTCAGCGGTTCGCGCTCGACCATGGCTTTGGTCAGATCGATATCGGCGGTTTCGGGGGGCGTGTCGAAAGTGGAGCGGCGGCGGCCGATTTTGGTTTCCTGAGAGAAGGTCTTTTTCACGTCGCGGATTTGCGAGGAAATGGTTTTCCATTGGGCCTTTTCATCGCCGAGCAACTCGTCGAGCTTGGATTTCTCGTCGATCAGGTCGGCGAGTTCCTTTTTCAGCTCCATTTCTTCCAGACGGCGGAGCGAGCGCAACCGTGTGTTCAAAATCGCTTCGGCCTGATTGTCGGTCAGGGTGAAGGCCTTGATCAGCGCCTGTTTGGCCTCGTCTTCCTCGCGGATGATTTTGATCACGCGGTCGAGATCGAGATAGACAATCAGCAAACCGCGGACAATTTCCAGACGGCGTTCGATCTGGTTCAGGCGGTTTTGCGAGCGACGTTGCAACACGACGCGGCGATGGTCGAGCCATTCGCGCAAGGCTTCGGGCAGGCTGAGCACTTTGGGAACCAGTCCAGCCGTCAGCACGTTCATATTCATTGAAATACGGCTTTCAAGCTCGGTGAGCTTGAACAGTGATTCCATCAACAGGACCGGATCGATGGTGCGGGCGCGCGGCTCGAACACCACACGGACATCTTCGGCCGATTCATCGCGGATATCGGCCAGAAACGGCAGTTTCTTGTCATTGACCAATTCGGCGATTTTTTCGATCAGCCGTGATTTGGGAACAAGATAGGGAATTTCGGTGACCACAATGATCCAGCCACCGCGTGGCAACTCTTCCTTATGCCAGCGGGCGCGAACACGGAAGCCGCCGCGTCCGGTGCGGTAGGTCTCGGCAATGCTCTCGCGGCTTTCGACAATCACCCCGCCTGTGGGGAAATCGGGACCGGGAACGAAATTCAGCAACTGGTCGGAGGTCGCCTGCGGATGGCCGATCAGATAGAGGGCGGCATCGCATAATTCAGCCGCATTATGGGGCGGGATGGAGGTTGCCATGCCCACCGCAATGCCTTGCGAGCCATTGGCCAGCAGGTTGGGGAAGGCGGCAGGCAACACCATCGGCTCTTCTTCGGAGCCGTCATAGGTTTCGCGGAAATCGACCGAATCCTCGTCCAGACCTTCAAGGATCAGGCGGGCCACTTCTGTCAGGCGTGCTTCGGTATAACGCATGGCGGCGGCGTTATCGCCGTCGATATTGCCGAAATTGCCCTGCCCATCGACCAGCGGATAACGCTGGGCAAAATCCTGCGCCAGACGCACCAGCGCATCATAGACCGATTGGTCGCCATGCGGATGGTATTTACCGATGACATCGCCGACCACACGCGCGCATTTTTTGAAGGCGGCACCCGGATCGAGTTTCAAAAGACGCATGGCATAGAGCAAGCGGCGGTGGACCGGCTTCAACCCGTCACGGGCATCGGGCAAGGCACGATGCATGATCGTCGACAGCGCATAAGCGAGGTAACGCTCTTCGAGCGCCTCACGCAGATTCACACTGGTCACACCATCTCCTGATGGCGGCTCGACGGGCTTGCCCATTCAATCCTCACTCTGGCTCAAACAGTGAACAAAAACCGCCAAGCCAAATCAGTGCCGGATCAGTTTTGTCTGTTGGAAGTGGTCACAGCACTAGCGAATGCACCGAGTCAGGGCAAGGGGGACTTCAATTTCGCTTGTGGGGAACCCTATCTGCGTTTCAAATAAAAACGGGGTGACATATGCCACCCCGTTCTCAAAATATATTTTATTCAAAACCGAGTTTTATTTAGGCAAGGTGTCGTCGATGCCTTTGATGTAGTAATTCATGCCGAGCACCTGCTCGTCAGACAAAGCGCCTTTGCCTTTGCACTCGATCTGCTTGCCGTCCTGGCCGAAAACAGGGCATTTGAAGGCATCGAGCTTGCCGGATTTGATCGCGGCTTCGGTTTCCATGGCCAGTTTTTTCACGTCATCCGGCATGTTGGTGTACGGAGCCATATTGACCATGTTCTTGGACATGCCGTCCCATGTGTCGATGGACTTCCATGACCCGTCCAGTTGGGCTTTGACGCGGGAGATGTAATAATCATCCCAATTGTCGACAATCGAGGTCAGTGTGGTTTTGGGGGCAAAGCGGATCATGTCGGAGGCTTGGCCGAAAGCCAGTTTGCCGGCCGCTTCAGCCTGCTGGAGAGGCGCAGGGCTGTCGGTGTGCTGGGTGATCACGTCGGCACCCTGAGCCAGCAGGGCTTTGGCCGCATCGGCTTCCTTGCCGGGGTCGAACCAGGTGTTGGCCCAGACGATCTTGACCTTCACAGCCGGATTGACACTCTGTGCGCCGAGCATGAAGGCGTTGATGCCAGACACCACTTCGGGGATCGGGAAGGAGGCAACATAGCCCAAAATATTGGATTTGGTCAGTTTGCCGGCAATCACGCCCTGCACATAGCGACCTTCATGGAAGCGGGCCGAATAGGTGGCCACGTTGGCGGCGCGCTTGTAGCCGGTGGCATGTTCAAAATGAACATTGGGGTATTTGGCCGCCACTTTCAGGGTCGGTTCCATATAGCCGAACGAGGTGGTGAAAATCAGCTTGTGGCCGGTGCGCACCAATTGTTCGATCGAACGGTCGGAATCGGGCTCCGGCACGTTTTCCAGAAAAGTGGTGGTAACCTTGTCGCCCAGCGCCTTTTCAACCGCCAGACGGCCCTGATTGTGCTGGTAGCTATAACCGAAATCGCCGACAGGGCCGACATAGACAAAGCCGACTTTCAGCTTTTCCTGTGCGCCTGCGCTGGCGGTCAGGCCGAGGGCGAGGGTTGCCGCTCCCAGCCATTTGATCATCTGTTTCATTCTCGTCTCCTTTGGGCTCAAAATTCATGGTGTGGTGATGGACCGGTGCCCCAACCGGTCCGTCCGATAGGTGTTTAGCGATCCGGCACAAAACTCTGGCCGAGTGATCCCGGTGCCGCCGATCCGCCCCGCCGTCCCAGCGACATCAGCACAAGGGCCAGTAATGTCGCCAGATAGGGCAAAGCACTCAACAATTGGGATGGTAGACCCAGTGAAGCCGCTTGCGCATGCAATTGCAAGACTGTTGCGCCGCCGAACAATATCGCCCCCAGCAACAAGCGCATTGGAAACCAAGAGGCAAAGACAACCAGTGCCAGCGCGATCCAGCCGCGACCGGCCGTCATCCCCGGCGACCAGAACGGTGTGTAGACCAGCGACAGATAGGCTCCCGCCAGTCCGGCACAGGCGCCGCCGAACAAGACCGCCCAAAACCGGATTTTCAGGACGGGCAGACCAATGGCATGGGCGGAAGTCTGATTTTCACCTACCGAGCGCACAATCAATCCGGCCCGTGTCCAGCGCAAAAATACGATGCTCGCGAAAGTAAGTGCCCAGGCCGCGTAGACGAACGGATCCTGCCCGAACAGGATTTTGCCGAAGCCGGGCAAATCCGACAGGCCTTCGATCTGCAGTCCTGCCACAGCCGTCCGGCTGGTGCCGACAAAGCCCGCGCCGATCAGACCCGACAGGCCCAGTCCGACAATGGTCAGTGCAAGGCCGGAGGCCACCTGATTGGCCCCCAAAGTCAGGGTGACAAAGCCGAACAGGCTGGCCAACAGCATGGCCGACAGCATGGCCGCAACCACGCCGAGACCCGTGGAATCCGTCAAGGTGGCGGCCGCAAAGCCGCAGGCCGCGCCTGTGGCCATCATGCCTTCGAGACCGAGATTCAACACGCCCGCCCGTTCGACGATCAATTCGCCAAGCGCAGCCAACAACAGGGGCGTTGCGGCAGTCAGGATGGTGAGCAGGACTGCTTGGGTCATATCCATCGTTCACGCCTCCTTTTTGGGCGTGCGCACCACGCGGATGGAGGAGGAGGTCAAGGCATCCGCCGCCAGCACACAGAGCAACAAGAAGCCCTGAAAGCAGGTGGTCAGATCCAGCGGCAGTTTCAGCATGATCTGGGCATTTTCGCCGCCAATCGCGGTCAATGATACCACAAAGGCTCCGAATACGACCCCCAAAGGATGCAACCGCCCCAAAAAGGCCACTGTAATGGCGGTAAAGCCGTAGCCTGCCGAAATCGACGGTTTGAGTTGTCCGATCTGGCCGCTCACCTCGACGATGCCCGCCAGACCAGCCAGCCCGCCCGAAATCGCAAAGACCATCAGGCTGATTCTGGAGGCCGAGAAGCCGGAAAAACCCGCCGCTTTGGGCGCGGAACCGATCACCTTGATCGCATAGCCGAACAGTGACCATCCCAACACAACCGTGCTTGCCAGAACGACCACAACGGCCAGAATGAGGCCCGCATGCAACCGCCCTTCCTCGAACAGGATCGGCAGGGTACTGCCCGTATCGAACATCACGCTTTGCGGAAAATTGAACCCTTTGGGATCACGCCACGGCCCGCGCACCAGATAATCGAGGAATAATTGTGCGATATAGACCAGCATGAGACTGGAAAGAATTTCGCTCACTCCCAACCGCACTCGCAAATAGGAGGGGATCAGCGCATAAACGGCGCCGCCGATTGCGCCCATGATCAGCGCGATCACCAACAGCCAGCGTCCAAGCTCCATCCCTTGGGTCGCCAGGGGCAGAATGGCCCCGACAATCGCCCCCATCGTATATTGGCCCTCGGCCCCGATATTCCACAGATTGGCGCGGAAGCAATAGACCAGTCCGGTGGCAATCAGGGTCAGCGGAATCATCTTGATCCCCATTTCCTGCAAGGCCCAACTGTCTCCCAAAGGCTCGCGGATATAGATATCGAACGCCGCCATCGGCGAGCGCCCCATCAGGGCGATCACCAGACCGGCCATCAATCCGGCCAGCACAATGGCAATGACAGGCGACAAAGCGCGGGCGATCGGCGACACCGAGGCGCGGGGGACCAGTTCAAGCCGCATCATCCACCTCGCTGCCAGCCATCATCAGCCCGATGGTTTCCCGCGTCACCTGTCCGGTCGGCAAAGCGGCCGAGAGAGAGCCTTCATGCAACACGGCCATCCGGTCCGAGATCGAGAAGAGCTCGTCGAGATCCTGCGAGATCACCAGCACCGCCGCACCTTGGGCGGCCAGATTGATCAAGGCCTGCCGGATCGCCACAGCGGCACCCGCATCCACCCCCCAGGTGGGTTGATCGACCACCAGCACGCCGGGGCGGGCAAGGATTTCGCGGCCCACCACGAATTTCTGCAAATTGCCCCCCGACAGACTGCTCGCAACCGGATTTTTGCCGGAAATGCGCACATCGAATTTGCTGATCACATCATCGGACAAGCGTCTGGCCCGCCTGAAATTGACCATGCCATAACGGTCGAGCCTGTCGGTACCGTGGCGGGACAGCACCAGATTATCGGAGAGGGCCATGCCCGGCACCGCGCCATGGCCCAGCCGTTGTTCGGGGATAAAGGCGGCTCCCAAAGCGCGGCGGGATTCAATGTCGAGTTGGCCGACCGGCATGGTGTCGATCAGGATGGTGCGGGCCTGCGGGGCGAGTGTTTCGCCCGATAGTGCCGCGAACAGCTCGCTTTGTCCGTTGCCTGCAATGCCCGCAATCCCCAGCACTTCACCGCCATGCACCGACAGCATGATGTGGTTGAGGCTTTTGGCGTGCGGGTCGGGGGCGGGCAGGGTCAGGGCTTCGACCTCAAGACGGACATCGCCGATCTTGTGCAAGGCCGGAGAGCGGACCTCTGGGACATGTGATCCCACCATCATGGCGGCCAGCGAGCGTACATCTTCCTTGCGCGGGTCACATTCGCCCACCAGTTTGCCGCCGCGCAGAATGGTCGCCTTGGAACACAGACGCTGGACCTCGTCGAGCTTGTGCGAAATATAGAGCAGGCCGCACCCTTTTTGCGCCAATTGTTCCAGTGTCACGAAGAGCGCATCGGCCTCTTGCGGGGTCAGCACCGAGGTCGGTTCATCCAGCACCAGCAATTTGGGATCACGCAACAAAGCGCGGATAATCTCGATGCGCTGGCGCTCTCCTGCCGAGAGGCTGTAAACCGGACGATGCGGCGACAAAGCCAGCCCATAGGCCTCGCCAACCTCTTCGATCCGTTTGGACAGGCGACCCAAATTGAACCCGTTCTGCCGGATCGAGCCCGGCAAGGCCACGGCGATATTGTCGAGCACGCTCATATTCTCGAACAGCGAGAAATGCTGGAACACCATGCTGATGCCGAGCTTTGCCGCATCTTGCGGGCTCTCGAACTGCACGGCTTCGCCATTCCAGACAATCTCGCCTTCGTCAGGACGCAACAGGCCGTTGAGAATTTTCATCAAGGTGGATTTGCCCGCGCCGTTCTCGCCCAACAGCGCATGGATTTGCCCGCGCTCGACGCCGAGATTGATGCTGTCATTGGCGGTAAAGGAACCGAACCGTTTGGTAATGCCGGTCATCTGCACCAGCAAACCGGAATTCTGGGCAGAATCAGCGGCAAGCCCGGCCTCGATTGAGGCGAGCATCTGGGTTTGCTTCTCGCTGTCACCGGCAACGGTCGAGGTCTCGTCGGCCTCCATTCTATCCCCCTCATGTGACGAGATCATCATGGATCACTTGATCACATCAATGGTCTGCGCCGCAATCTTTCGCACTATTATCAGCAGGGTTACACACAAGTATGGGTCGGCATTTGCGTTTTAATCCGTCATGGTGCCATCTATCGACATCAACGCAGGCTCGCGGGAGCATCATTGCCTCCCGAATTCTCAACAGAAGAGATTGTGACCGATATGACCGCTTTAGCCAATCCGCAATCGCCAGTGGCTTCGGCCGAACCTGTCCCGCAACACGAGAGAATGGAGCCCAAATTCGTCTCGGTCCTGCGCGAAGGCTATGGTCTGGGCCGTTTCAAGCTCGATCTGGTGGCAGGGATTACGGTGGCGATGGTGGCTTTGCCTTTGTCGATGGCCATTGCCAAGGCTTCGGGCACAACGCCCGATCGCGGGCTGTTTACGGCGGTGGTCGGCGGTTTCCTGATCTCGTTGCTCGGCGGCAGTCGTTACCAGATCGGCGGTCCGGCAGGGGCGTTTATTGTTCTGGTGTCGGTGACTATCGAGCGGCACGGCATCGACGGTTTGATGCTGGCGGTGTTGCTGTCGGGCGTGATGATGCTGGCTTTGGGCTTTTTAAAGCTGGGCGCCATTATCAAATATATCCCGCATCCGGTCACTGTCGGTTTCACCTCCGGCATTGCCGTGATCATTTTCTCCAGCCAGTTGGTCGATCTGTTCGGCCTGCAACTGGCAGGACGCGAGCCCGGTGCCTTGATCCCCAAATTCAGGGCGATGGCTGAAGCGTTGGGGACCGTCAATCCGGCCGCTGTGCTGGTCAGCGCCCTGTCGATCGGCTTGATCCTCTGGTGTCGCAAATATCGCCCGCATTGGCCCGGCCTGCTGATCACCATTGTCGCATCGGGCTTTATGGCGGTCGCCTTGTCGAAGCTGGGCATAGGGATCGATACCATCGGCTCCAAATTCGGCGGCATCCCCAATCTGTTGCCGGCTCCCCATGTTCCCGATCTGGCGTGGGACAAGGTGATGGCGGTTTTGCCCGATGCGGTGGCTTTCACCTTGCTGGGCAGTATCGAAAGCCTGTTATCCGCCGTGGTGGCTGACAGCATGACGGGGCGCAGGCACCGCTCGAATATGGAGCTGGTCGCCCAAGGGGTCGGCAATATCGGCTCGGCCTTGTTCGGGGGCATTTGTGTCACCGGCACCATTGCCCGCACGGCCACCAATGTCAGGGCAGGCGGGACATCGCCTGTCTCGGGCATGATCCATGCGGTGGTGCTGTTGGTGCTGATGCTGGTGGCGGCTCCGCTGGCCTCCTACATTCCCTTGGCGGCTCTGGCGGCGGTTCTGGCGGTTGTGTCATGGAACATGGCCGAGAAGAAGGAATTTGCCGCCATTTTGCGCCATTCGCGCGAGGATTCTCTGGTGGTTCTGTCGACCTTCGGGCTGACGGTGTTCCGTGATCTGACCGAAGGGATACTGGTCGGGGTGATGCTGGGCTCGCTGTTTTTCATCCGCAAGATGGCGCATCTGATGGCGGTCGAGGCCAATCATGGCCCCCAGCACGAGGTGCTGTTGCCGGAAACCTTGCAAGGCGATGACCGGATCGCCTATGCGCGGCTGACCGGCTCGTTCTTTTTCGGCTCTGCCGCCGATGTCTCCACCGTGCTGGAGCAGATCGGCATCAGGCCGCAGGTGCTGGTGATCGATTTCAGCGCCGTGCCGTTTTGCGACGGCTCGGCCGCCCATGCATTGCATGCGGTGATCGAGCGCTTGCACAAAAGCGGCACGCTGATCATTCTGACGACGTTGCGCGATGATGTCGCCGGTGTGCTGGCCACCCAGCATATCAGCGCGCCATTGGTGGCGCGGGTCAATACGGTCGAGGAGGCCGGACACATGGCCCGGCACCATCTCGATACTTTGCAGGCGCACGGGTAAGCCCGACAGCTAGTGCGCTTGCGGCAGTTCCAACTCGTGATGGAGCGGGGCGAAATAGGCGTCGATCTCCCCGATCTCCAGTGCCTCCAGCGAGGCAGGGGTCCAGCGCGGGGATTGGTCCTTGTCGATGACGGCGGCGCGCACGCCCTCGTAAAAATCGACACCGTCCAGCACGCGTGACACGATCCGGAATTCCATTTTCATCGCTTCACGGAAGGTCAGCGCGGCACCCAGCCGCAATTGACGGTAGGTGATGGCGAGGCTGGTGGGGGATTTGGTGCGGATGGTCTCGGCGGCCTGTCGGGCAAAGTCGGACCCTGCGGCTTGGGAATCCAGTCGTGCCAGCACATCGAGCACCGACGTGCCTGCAAAACAGTGATCGATCACGGCGCGATGGTCGGCAACGGGTGGCGATTGCTGTGGCATGCCGAACCGCGCCAGCACGGCATCGATCTCATCGCCTGCAATCAGGGCCGCTTTCAGCGCGGGCACATCTGCACTGGCCACAGCATGGGTGGCCAGTCCCAGAGCCAGCGCATCGGTGCGGTTGATGCGGGTGCCGGTCAATGCGATCCACATACCGGTTTCGCCCGGCAAACGGGGCAAGGCATAACTGCCGCCGACATCGGGAAACAGGCCGATCCCCACTTCGGGCATCGCAAACGACCAGCGGTCTCCGGCGATCCTGTGACTGCCATGCAGGGAAATGCCGACACCGCCCCCCATCACAATGCCGTCGATCAGCGACAGATAGGGTTTGGGATAGAATTTGATACGGGTGTTGAGCCGGTATTCATCGGCCCAGAAGCGCACGGCAATATCTTTGCGGCCCTGTTTGCCCAATTCGATGATCGAGCGGATATCGCCGCCTGCGCAAAAGGCTTTTTCACCCTCGGCATCTACCACGATCCGGGTGACTTCGGGATCATGCTCCCATGCATCGAGGGCCTGCGCGATGGCATGCACCATCGGCAGTGTCAGGGCGTTGAGAGCCTTGGGACGGTTGAGATGGATCAATCCGGCTGATCCACGCTTCTCGCAAATGATCTCTGGCGTTTCCATGCGGCGGGTACTCTTTTTCTGCTTGGTCTTGAGACAGGATGACACGATTGGCAGGGCTTGGTCCACTCGGCTTTCGCAGGGGGTGCGTTGGTGCTAAAGATGGTGCAGGCGTTTCAACCCTGAATTCCGAGGATCATATGTCAGGTTCTTCTTCATACGATTTCAATGGCTTGTCGACGAATCTTGATCTGGTTCACCGTCCGCGTCGCAACCGCAAAGCCGATTGGGCGCGCCGTTTGGTGCGTGAGACAACCCTGACGGTGGATGATCTGATCTGGCCCCTGTTTGTGCGCGAGGGCAGTGGCGTGATCGAGCCGATTGCCAGCATGCCGGGCGTATCACGGCTGTCGGTCGACGAGGTGGTCAAAGCCGCCCGCGTGGCCGCCGATGCGGGGATTCCGGTGATTGCCCTGTTTCCCTACACCAACCCCGCTTTGCGCGACGAGCAGGGCAGTGAGGCGCTCAACGGCCATAATCTGGTCTGTCAGGTCTGCCGGGCTGTCAAAAAAGCGGTACCGCAGATCGGTATTCTGACCGATGTTGCGCTTGATCCCTATACCAGTCACGGCCATGACGGCTTGCTGGAAAACGGGGTGATCCTCAATGATGCCACGGTTTCGGTGCTGGTGCGGCAGGCGGTCCTGCAGGCCGAAGCGGGTTGCGATATCATTGCCCCTTCCGACATGATGGACGGACGGATCGAGGCCATTCGCCTTGGTCTGGATCAGGCCGGTTTCGAGGATGTACAGATCATGGCCTATGCGGCCAAATATGCCTCGGCCTTTTATGGTCCGTTCCGCGAGGCGGTCGGTTCCAATGCCACCTTGCAGGGTGACAAGCGCACCTATCAGATGGACCCGCACAATTCCGACGAGGCGCTTTACGAGGTCGGGCTCGATCTCGAGCAGGGCGCGGATATGGTGATGGTCAAGCCGGGCATGCCCTATCTCGACATCATCCGGCGGGTGAAAGATACGTTTTCGCGGCCCACTTTCGCTTATCAGGTGTCGGGTGAATATGCGATGATCGAAGCCGCCGCCCAGAATGGCTGGATCGACGGCGACAAGGCGATGATGGAAAGCCTGACGGCCTTCAAACGGGCGGGTGCGGATGGCATATTGACCTATTACGCCCTGCGCGCCGCCCAAAAGCTCGCCAAAGCCTGAACACAAAAAAGCCTGCGGGGCCGTTCGGCTCCACAGGCTTGAACATGGTGTGTCTTGTCTCTGTTACGGGCGCGGAACGCGGCAGATATCCAGGCTGGTCAGCGCTTTTTCGCGCGCAGAATCATTGAAATAGCCCTGATCACGGAAGGCCGCGAATTCGGCTTTGTTCAGGCTGTTGACGGTGCGAGAGGCATAGCAACCACAGCCCTTTTCCGCCGCTTCAAGGGTCAGATTGTTTTCTTTGGTGACGCGGCGCATGCAGAATTCTTTGGTCGTGTTGCGCAATTCGTCACGGCTCATGGTTTTGGCCGAAGGATCGGGTTCTGTGACCGTGTTGCACCCTGCAACAGCCAGCATCAGCACAAGACCCGCGATACGCATTCCATTGATCATTGTTTAGCTCCGGTTTTGGGATCGTTCGTTGCCGAACAAGTGCAACGTCACGCGGCTCAGGTCAATCACTTGCATTCAAAAAGGGCCGGATTGCCGCGTGGATGTCATGGAAAGCCGCACCGCCAAAGGGGGCGGCCTGATCGGCTCCGGTCAGCGTATTGATGCCCCGCCCGTCGGGATAGGCGGAATTGGGCCAGATTGATTCGGCAATCAGCACCCCCGGTAACACGCCACGGAACAGTTTGGCATGCAACCTTACCGCGCCGCGCTCATTGCTCAATTCAACCTCGTGACCATCCCCGATCCCCAGACGCTCGGCATCGGACGGGTGGATCAGCACGGTGGGTCTGATCTCCTTGGTGCGCGAGGTTTTGGTTTCGGTAAAGCTGGAATTGAGATATTGCCGCGCCGGGCTGGTGGCCAGTTTGAACGGATAGGCCTCGGTCGCCGCTTCGTTGATGGCCCAATAATCGGGCAAGACGGGCAGGCTGTCGAACGGTCCCATCGGGCCGTTATTGGCAAAGGGCACACTAGCCCAATCGGGCTTGAAGCGGAATTTTTTATCGGGCCAGGCAAAGCCGTCGCGGTAATGGGCGGTGGCGAAGTCGGGTTGGCAATCGATGAATTTCTTGATCTCGATTTCGGCCAGCGTGCCCCAGCCCGAGGCCTGCAATGTGTGGTCGATCAGCTCGCGCGGGTCCATCCTGAAGCCCTTGTGCGTGGCTCCCAACCGCTCTGCCAGTGCGGTGATCAATTGGTGGTTGGACCAACATTCGCCGGGCGGGTCGATCAGCTTGGGGCCCAGCGTGATATGCTGGTGTCCGCCGCCCGAATAGATGTCGTCATGCTCCATGAACATGGTGGCGGGCAGGACAAGATCGGCCATCTGGGCGGTGTCGGTCATGAATTGCTCATGCACGACCGTGAACAGATCGTCGCGGGCAAAGCCCTGTTTTACAAGGGTTTGTTCTGGTGCAACCGAGACCGGATTGGTGTTCTGGATCAACAGCATCTTGACCGGAGGGCCACCCTGCAGGGCTACGGGATCATGGGTCAACACGCGCCCGATCTGCGATTGGTCGAGCCGCCGGATAGCCGGATCCACCAGATCGAGACCCTCGATCATTTGCTTGTTCCAATGGAAAATCGCGCCATTGTTGTGGAACGCGCCGCCGCCCTCATATTGCCATGCGCCCAGCACCGTGGCGATGCAACTGGCGGCATGCATCGAGGCCGAGCCGTTGCGCTGGCGCGAGAAGCCGTAACCGAGCCGGAAATAACTGCGCTTGGTGGTGCCGACCAGTCGGGCAAAGGCCTCGATCTCCGCGACACTCAAGCCGGTGATCGCGCTGGCCCATTCCGGGGTGCGCGATTGCAGATGGGCTTCCAACTCGTCGGGACAATCGGAAAATTCGGACATATATGCGCGGTCGGCCAGATTGTCCCGAAACAGGATATGCATCACCGCGCAGGCCAAAGCGCCATCGGTGCCCGGACGCAGACACAGCGCAAGATCGGCCTGTTGCATGGTGGCATTGTGATAGATGTCGATGACGACGATTTTGGCTCCGCGTTCCTTGCGGGCGCGAATGGCATGAGTCATCACATTGACCTGTGTCGCCACCGCATTGGTGCCCCAGATCACCACGCAATCCGACAGCGCCATTTCGCGCGGATCGGGTCCGGCCAGCCGTCCGGTCCCTGCCAGATAGCCCGGCCAGGCGAGCGCAATACAGATGGTGGAATAAAAGCCGGAATAGCGCATTTCATGCCGCAGACGGTTGATGCCGTCGCGCATCACAAGCCCCATCGTGCCCGCATAATAATAGGGCCAGACGCTTTCGGAGCCGAAGTTTTGTTCGGCTTCCACCATGGCTTCCACGGTCAGCTCCAGCGCCTCGTCCCACGAGATGCGTTGCCATAGCCCGGACCCTTTGGGGCCGGTCCGGCGCAAGGGATAGAGCAGGCGGTCGGGATGGTGGATGCGTTCGGCATAGCGGGCGACCTTGGCGCAGATCACGCCTGCGGTATAGGTCTGCTCCTGCGAGCCGTAGACGCGGCCGATGGTGTTGTTGTCCAGCACCTCGACCTCCAGCGCACAAGCCGAAGGGCAGTCATGCGGACAGCACGAGGCGTGCCGGCCCGCTGTCTGGCGGCCAGATTTTTGAAGGCGGGTTGCGTTGGCCGGAAAGGTTAAATTCATGCGACCATTATGGAAGGATTGGCCCAAGCTGTCGAGAGGAGGCAAGCCGGCAAGCGCGCATAAAAAAGGCGGCACCGCAGTGCCGCCTGAATTGGGATTGTTCAATCGGTCGATTAGCCGACGATTTCCATTTCGGAGAAGAAGTGCTTGATTTCGCCAGCGGCGGTATCGGCCGCATCCGAACCATGGACCGAGTTTTCACCGATCGACTTGGCGAACAGCTTGCGCACGGTGCCTTCTGCCGCATTGGCAGGATTGGTGGCGCCCATCACATCTCGGTAGCGGGCAATGGCGTTTTCACCTTCGAGAACCTGCACGACAACCGGACCGGAGGTCATGAAGTCCACCAGTTCGCCGAAGAAGGGGCGGTCTTTGTGCACGGCATAGAAAGCGCTGGCATCAGCGCGGCTCAGCCACAGGCGCTTCTGGGCGACGATGCGCAGGCCTGCCTTTTCGATAACGGCATTGACTGCACCGGTCAGGTTGCGTTCGGTAGCATCTGGTTTGATGATGGAGAGTGTGCGTTCGGTCGCCATGACGGATCCTGCCTTATGTTGGAATGGGATGGGCGGTTTATAACCGTCTGTTCCGGCAAGAACAAGCCTTGCCGGCCACACCGCCGCAATTGCGTTTAGAAAAGGTTAACCACGCCGCTCAGGCCCCATCCGGCACAATCAGCATCGGCTGGTCCGGGGAATGACTGCCTTTGGGTTTTTTGAGGGTTTGCCCGCTGACCAGCAAAGCCAGCGCCATCGGATAAAGCTGGTGTTCGGCCTCGAGCACCCGCGCGCCCAGACTGTCGGGCGTATCATCATCGAGCACCGGCACGGCCGCTTGGGCGATGATTGGTCCGGCATCGACATCGGGGACGACGTGATGCACCGTGCATCCATGGATTTTCACACCTTCTGCCAATGCGCGCTCATGCGTGTGCAGGCCCTTGAAAGACGGCAACAAAGCAGGGTGGATGTTGATCAGCCGTCCGGTCCAGCGGTTGATGAACCATTCGGTCAGCACCCGCATGAAGCCGGCCAGACAGACCAGTTCGACCCCGTGGCGTTCCAGTTCGGCGTCGAGGGCGACTTCGAATTCCTGTCGGCCCTCGAAAGTGCGGTGGTCGATAACGGCCGTTGCAATCTTGTGTTCGCTGGCAAAGGCAAGACCGGCGGCATGGGGTTTGTTAGAGGCCACCAGAATGATCTCGACCGGATAGGCCGGATCACTGGCCGCCGCGACCAGCGCCTGCATGTTCGAGCCACGACCGGAAATCAGAACAGCCACTTTGCGGCGGTGCGGGGTGGTGGACATGGGTCAGCTCCGTTGGGTTAGAGTGCCAGCGCACCGGTTGTTTTCACCCGCTCGCCCTCGCCGGAATGGGTGATGATCTGGCCCAGCACCACCGGCTGTTCGCCAGCCTGTTGCAAGGCCGCCATCACAGGCTCCACATCGGCGGCGGCGGTGACCACCACCATGCCGATGCCGCAATTGAAGGTTCTGAGCATTTCATGCTCGACGACACCACCCTCACGCGCCAGCCACGAAAAGACCGGCAGGACGGGCAGGGTATCCAGTGTAATTTGTGCCCCCAGACCATCGGGCAGGACACGCGGAATATTGTCGATAAAGCCGCCGCCGGTAATATGGGCCAGTGCCTTGATCGCATGGGTCTGTTTGATGACCGACAACAGCGCTTTGACATAGATTGTGGTGGGAGTCAGCAAGGCCTCGCCAAGGGATTGGGTCGGGGCAAATGGGGCTGGATCGTGCCAGCCCAAGCCGGTTTTTTCGACAATGCGGCGCACCAGCGAATAGCCGTTGGAGTGCACACCCGATGATGGCAGGCCGATCATGACATCGCCCGCGCTGACATCGGGACGCGGCAACAGCGTGCCACGCTCGGCCGCACCCACTGCAAAGCCCGCCAGATCGTAATCACCCTTGCCATACAGGCCCGGCATTTCGGCGGTTTCCCCGCCGATCAGCGCACAGCCCGCTTGCAGACAGCCTGCGGCAATGCCCTTGACGATTTTGGCGCCGACATCGGGCGCCAGTTTGCCGGTGGCGAAGTAATCGAGAAAGAACAGGGGCTCTGCACCCTGCACGATAATGTCGTTGACGCACATGGCCACCAGATCGATACCGATTGTGTCATGACGGTCGGTGTCGATGGCGATTTTCAGCTTGGTGCCGACCCCGTCATTGGCCGCCACAAGGATCGGGTCTTTGAAGCCTGCGGCTTTGAGATCGAACAAACCGCCGAAACCGCCGATTTCCGCATCCGCACCGGGCCGTCTGGTGGCGCGCACCATCGGCTTGATGGCATCGACCAGCGCATTGCCGGCATCGATATCGACCCCCGCATCGGCATAGGTCAAACCCTGTTCTGCGTTGCGGGATTCTCCAGCCTTGCTGGTCTGCGGCTCTTGCGTCATGCTTAATGCCCCGGTTCTCGTCATCGATACGCACGTCAATTGGATTGGCGGTAGAGCTCCTCGTGGCAATTGGCAAGAGGCTTGACCCAACCTAGCTGTGACTTATTCCTATCAAAGCGGGGTGTCCCGCGCCAGATAAGAAGGCCTAACCGACGATGATTCCCAATCTGATCACCATCTTGCGGCTGTTTCTGGTGCCGGTCAGTGTGATGCTGATTGCAATGCACGAATGGCAGGCGGCCTTTTTTGCTTTTTTGCTGGCAGGCATTTCCGATGCCGCCGATGGCATGATTGCCCGCCATTTCGATATGAAAACCGAATTGGGAGCCTATCTCGACCCCATAGCCGATAAATGCCTGCTGGTGTCGTGCTTTATCACCCTCTCGATCATCGGCCATGTGCCCGTCTGGTTGACCATTGCCGTGGTGTTTCGGGATTTGCTGATTGTCGGGGCGGTCATCCTCTGCTGGGTTTTGGAAAAACCGATGCCGATCCGCCCCCTGATGATCTCGAAAATCAATACAACCGTGCAACTGCTGTATATCGGTGCTATTTTGGGGACGCATGCCTATCAGGTCTGGCTGGATGTGCCGATGGTGGATATCTGGGAAAGACCGGCGGCTCAACTGGTGGCAGGCTTGACGCTGGCCTCGGCACTGGCCTATCTCGCGCAATGGTTGCGCCATTTGGGACCTGACCAAAGCGAGGATCTGTTTTGAAAGGACATTCGGATATGGGCGGATCGGGCCTGTCACGAATCCAGTTGTTTTGGGCTCTGGTGGCTTTGGCCGCCGGTCTGACCATCGCTTTGTTGCGTGATGCCATGTTGCCTTTTGCGGCGGCCTTCTTTCTTGCTTATGCGCTTGATCCGGTCGTCACACGCTTTGAAAAAATGGGACTGTCACGGGCTATGGCCACCACCTGTGTCACGGGTGTTCTGGCCTTGGTGATTGTGGCGGTGTTTCTGGTGGTGATCCCGTTTCTGATCGATCAATCGCTCGCTTTTGCCGCGCGCGCCCCCGGCATTGCCGACCGTCTGCGCCTGATGCTGGTGCAATCCGTGCTGGCCGAGCGTCTGCGCGGGCTGGTCGATTTGCAGGATGTCAGTTCGCATCTGTCCTCCATTATGGGCAGTGCGGGGGAATGGATGGCCTCGCTGGCGCGCTCGCTGTTGTCGGGCGGGCGGGCGGTGTTCGGCCTCGTCTCCTTGCTGGTCTTCGCCCCGATCATTGCCATCTATCTGCTGATTGACTGGCATCATATGCTGAAGGTGCTCGATGATCTGGTGCCTCCGGCCCGTCGTCCGCTGGTCCATGCGATTGCCGGTGATATCGACCGCTCCCTGACCGGATTTTTGCGCGGGCAAAGCCTGATCTGTCTTTTTCTCGGTCTGTGGTATGCGGCGGGACTGGCTTTGGTCGGGCTGAATTTCGGCGTGCTGATCGGCTCTGTTGCGGGCTTTTTGAGTTTCGTGCCGTTTTTGGGTTCGGCGGGCGGTTTGCTGGTCGGGCTAGGGTTCGGGCTGGTGCAGTTCTGGCCTGATTACTGGCCGATTGTCGGCGTTGTGGCCGTGTTTGCCTCCGGTCAGGTGCTGGAAGGCAATATCCTGTCGCCGCGCATTGTCGGTGGCGCTGTCGGTTTGCATCCGGTCTGGCTGATGTTCTCGCTGTTTGCCTTTGGCTCGCTGTTCGGCTTTCTGGGTCTGGTCATCGCTGTGCCGCTGGCGGCCACCTTGGGTGTGCTGGTGCGCCATGCCGTGCGCTCCTACCGCACGAGCGAGGCTTTTCTCGGTCATGACGGATCCGGCGCGTGAGCGAGCAAGGCCGCCAATTGCCGCTTGCCCTGCCGATCGAGGAGCGGTTCGAGCGCGAGGATTTTCTGGTCGGTGAAGCCAATGAACTGGCCTATGCCACATTGGAGAAATGGCCCGATTGGCCCGATCCCGTGATGCTGTTGCTCGGCCCCCCCGGATCCGGCAAAACCCATCTGGCCTCGATCTGGGCCAAGCGGGCGCATGCATGGTCGATTGTCTCCACCGATATCAGCGTGAGGCCGGCCGGCGAATTGCTGGCCACCAGTGCCGTTCTCATCGAGGATATCGATCGCGGTCTGCCGGACGAGGCGGCGTTTTTCCATCTGCTGAATATTGCCCGCGAGAAAAAATGTTTTGTGCTCCTGACCGCACGGACCCCGCCGGGGGATTGGGGCCTCAAGACCATGGATCTTCTCTCGCGCCTGCGTCTGGCGCCCCGCATCGATCTGAGCGAGCCCGACGATGCCCTGATGGCCGGCTTGCTGGTCAAATTCTTTGTCGAGCGGCAAATGGTGGTCGATATGCAGGTGGTGGATTTTATCCGCTCGCGGATTGACCGTTCGGTCGCCTCGGTGCGCGATTTTGTCGATGCCCTCAACAGCGAAAGTCTGGCCCGCAAGAAGCGGATTACCCGCAATCTGGCGCGCGAGCTCTGGAAAAGTAACCCTGAAAGCGATCCGGGTTTGCCCTTTCAGGATTAATCGCGTCATACTGTCTCACGAATGTCATATTGCTTTGCGAATGGTGTTTATTCGCAATCAAGATGACGGGTTCACGTGTGAGACGAGATCAAACAATGCCGGCACAATCGGGTGAAAAGTCTAAGCTGATCGAGGCGGTCCTCAACCCGCAATCTCCGGTGCCAGCCGCCGTGCCGCATGAATTCGATCGAGCCTTGTTCGGTTCGCCCAAGCGCTACATCAATCGCGAAATGTCATGGCTGGGGTTCAACCGCCGCGTGCTGGAAGAGGCCTCCAACCACCAGCATCCTTTGCTGGAACAGCTCCGTTTCCTGTCGATTTCTGCCAATAATCTCGATGAGTTTTTCATGGTGCGAGTGGCCGGTTTGCGCGGCCAGTTGCGCTCAGGCGTGTCCAACCTGTCTCAGGACGGGTTGACCCCGGCCGAACAGTTGCAACAGATCGGCGAGGGTGTGGTGGCGCTGGTGGCAGACCAGCAGAAACGCTGGCTCGACATCCGCGAGGAATTGCGCGCCGAAGGCATTGCGATCATCGACCAGAATGACATTACGGAAGATGAGAAAACCTGGCTAGAGGCTTATTTTCTCGAATATATTTTTCCTGTTTTGACACCATTGGCGATTGATCCGGCCCATCCGTTTCCGTTCATTCCCAATTTGGGCTTTTCGCTGGCGCTGGAGTTGCAACGGGCCAGTGATGGCCGCAAGCTCAATGCGCTGATCCGTATTCCGCTCAAGATCGAACGCTTCATCCACCTGATGCCTTCAGCTGAAGGAGGCGAGGCGCGTTTTATCACGATGGAACAGGCGTTGGCCCTGTTTACCAACCGTTTGTTTCCCGGCTATGTCGTGCGCGGGTTCGGGGCGTTCCGGGTGATCCGCGACAGCGACATCGAAGTCGAGGAAGAGGCCGAAGATCTGGTGCGGTTGTTTGAAACCGCGCTCAAGCAACGGCGCAGGGGATCGGTGATCCGTCTTGAAATCGACGCGGCGATGCCGGAGGATTTGCGCCTTTTCGTGGCCGGCGAAATCGGCTCCGCGCCTGACGAGATTTTCGTGATCGAGGGCATGTTGGGTCTGGATGAATTGTCGCAACTGGTCTCGCTCGACCGGCCCGAGTTGAAATTCGTGCCCTATAATCCGCGCCATCCGGAACGGATCCGCGAGCATGCGGGGGATTGTTTTGCCGCCATCCGCCAGAAAGACCTGATCGTCCACCATCCCTATGAATCCTTTGATGTGGTGGTGCAGTTTCTCAATCAGGCGGCACGTGATCCCAATGTCATTGCCATCAAGCAGACGCTCTATCGCACCTCGTCCAACAGTCCGATTGTCAAAGCCCTGGCGGAAGCCGCCGAGGCGGGCAAATCGGTGACGGCTTTGGTCGAGTTGAAGGCGCGGTTTGACGAGGAAGCCAATATCCGCTGGGCACGTGATCTGGAACGCGCCGGTGTGCAGGTGGTGTTCGGTTTTATCGAACTCAAAACTCACGCCAAATTATCGATGGTGGTGCGCCGCGAGGGTGGCAATCTGACCACCTATTGCCATATCGGGACCGGCAACTACCATCCGATCACGGCGCGCATTTATACCGATCTGTCCTATTTTACCGCTGATCCGGCGATTGGCCGCGATGTGTCGCGCATTTTCAACTATATCACCGGTTACGCCGAACCTGCCGCGCTTGAAGCCATGGCGGTGTCGCCTTTGACCCTCAAAAAGCGGATTTTGAGCCATATCGGCGAGGAAATCAGCCATGCCCGTGCAGGCCGTCCCGCCGCGATCTGGCTCAAATGCAATGCACTGGTTGATACGATGGTGATCGATGCGCTGTATGAAGCCAGTCATGCCGGTGTGCAGATCGATCTGGTGGTGCGCGGCATTTGCTGTTTGCGTCCCGGTGTGCCGGGTCTGTCGGAAAACATCCGCGTCAAATCCATTGTCGGCCGGTTCCTCGAACATTCGCGGATCTATGCTTTCGGAAACGGCCACGGTCTGCCCAGCTCCGAAGCCCGGGTCTATATCGCCTCGGCGGATTTGATGTCGCGCAATCTCGACCGGCGTGTCGAGGTCATGGCTCCCATCGTCAATCCGACGGTGCATGAGCAGGTGTTGAACCAGATCATGATTGCCAACCTGCTGGATAACCAGCAAAGCTGGACCATCGAGCCGGATGGGCAAGGCAAGCGCGTGACAGTGGGCGAGGGCGAGCGTGGCTTCAATGCGCATCACTATTTCATGACCAATCCGAGCCTGTCGGGCCGTGGAAAATCCCTCAAAAGTTCTAGCCCGCGCAGTTTGCGGAGCAAGAAATCCAAAGCAGAATCGGTGTAAGGTCACTCGACGACACCGAACAAGGTTGAACTGACTTGATTAAAGAAGCTCAGGGCCGTCTGAAAGTGGGCGACTCCGTCGCCATTATCGACATTGGCTCCAACTCCGTCCGTCTGGTCGCCTATGAAGGGCTGACCCGCGCACCCTCGGCTATTTTTAACGAAAAAGCCCTGTGCGGCCTGGGGCGCGGGGTCAAAACCACGGGCCGTCTGGCTGACGAGGCGATGGACAAGGCTTTGGCGGCGTTGCGGCGTTTCCGCGTGTTGTCCGACATCATGCAGATCAAGGATCTCACGGTCATCGCCACCGCCGCGGCCCGCGATGCCGCCAATGGCGAGGAGTTTCTCAAAGCCTGCAAAGAGGTGACACGCCGTCCGGTGCAGTTGATTTCGGGTCGGCGCGAGGCTGAATTGTCGGCGCTGGGGGTGATTTCGGGCATCCAGAATCCCAACGGTCTGGTTGGCGATATGGGCGGCGGCTCGCTCGAATTGATCGATGTGATCGGGGATCGTCTGGGGGAGGGCATGACCCTGCCGCTTGGTGCGCTGACCCTGCAGGATCTGGCGGGAGCCAACAAGAAAAAGACCGAAAAGCTGGTCAAGGATTCGCTGGCCAAGGCCGACGGCATCAAAACGCTGAAGGGTCGCAAATTCTATGCGATCGGCGGCACGTGGCGGGCCTTGGCGCGCTTGCACATGAAGCAACGCGGCTATCCGTTGCAGGTCATGCACCATTATACGATTTCCGCGCAGGATGCGCTGGACCTGCTGGCTTTGGTCGAGCGTGTGCAGGCCGATACGCTTGGCTCGATCCGCTCTGTTTCCGAAGCCCGCCGCCCTTTGCTCCAATATGGTGCCATGGTGATGGAAGAGATCATCCGGCGCGGCAAGCCCAGCGATGTGGTGATTTCCGCACTCGGAGTGCGCGAGGGCCTGTTGTTCGAGCGGTTGAAGGGCGAGGACCGCAGGCTTGACCCGTTGATGGCGGCGGCGCGTGAATTGAACGTGTTGCGCTCCCGTGCCCCCATGCATGGCGAAGAGCTGTGCGACTGGACGGATGCCTTGTGGGCTTCGAGCGGACTGGATGAGACCACCGAGGAGCGGCGGCTTCGCCATGCCGCCTGTCTGTTGTCCGACATCGGCTGGCGCGCCCATCCCGATTATCGCGGCGAGCAGGCGTTCAACATCATTGCCAATGCCGCCTTTATCGGGGTGGACCATCCCGGCCGCGCCTTCATCTCGCTGGCGGTTGCCTATCGCCACATGGGCGGCGGCGATGACGATGTCTCACCGCGCATGCGCGATCTGGTTTCGACCCGTTTTCTCGATCGGGCGCGGATTTTGGGCGCGGCCATGCGCGTCGCCTATCTCGTCTCAGCCGCCATGCCGGGTGTGTTGCCGGAAGCCACGATCCGTTGCGATCAGGGCCGCGTGGTGCTGACCCTGCCCAAAGCCTTCGCCGCCCTTGCCAATGAGCGCCTGTTCAACCGCCTCAAAACCCTGTCACGGATTCTGGGCCGTTCGGCGGATTTCAATTTCAGTTGATCATTTTTTTTGGGGGGTGGTTGCCTGCCCCTTTGAGTGTCATGGCCGGGCCTGTCCCGGCCATCCACGACTTTGTTTTATCCGCGCTATAAAGACGTGGATACCCGCCACAAGGGCGGGCATGACAGGGGTGGTTTCGGGTGTAACTACCCCCCCAGCTGTCATGGCCGGGCCTGTCCCGGCCATCCACGACTTGCCTGCAACGGCGCAAGAAAGACGTGGATACCCGCCACAAGGGCGGGCATGACAGAAGTGGTTTGGGGTGTATCATTGTCCCTCAACTGTCATGGCCGGGCCTGTCCCGGCCATCCACGACTTGCCTACAACGGCGCCATAAAGACGTGGGTACCCGCCACAAGGGCGGGCATGAGAGGAGTGGTTTGGGGGTGTCATTGACCCTCAACTGTCATTTCCGGGCCTGTCCCGGCCATCCACGACTTACGTGCAACAGTGCAAGAAAGACGTGGATACCCGCCACAAGGGCGGGCATGACAGAAGTGGTTTGGGGTGTATCATTGTCCCTCAACTGTCATGGCCGGGCCTGTC
>CANGOE010000031.1 GCA_947455455.1 Hyphomicrobiales bacterium | reverse complement strand
GGTAAATTGTTGCTGACCGGCATTGAAATTCTGGTGATCGACGAAGCCGACCGGATGCTGGATATGGGCTTCATCCCCGATATCGAACGCATCTGCAAACTGGTGCCGTTTACCCGTCAAACCCTGTTTTTCTCGGCCACCATGCCGCCGGAAATCCAGCGTCTGACCGAAGCCTTTTTGCACAACCCGACCCGGATCGAGGTCGAGCGGCAATCGACAACCGCTTCCACCATCACCCAAGCCCTCGTGGCCTCACAGCCACAGGATTGGGCCAAGCGCGACGTATTGCGCAATCTGATCCGTCAGGAAGAGATCAAGAACGCCATCATTTTCTGCAACCGCAAAATTGATGTCGCCAATCTGCACAAGTCCTTGTCACGCCACGGTTTCAACGTCGCCGCCCTGCATGGCGATATGGACCAGCGGGCCAGAACCATGGCGCTGGATGCATTCCGTGCCGGAACCACGCAGTTGCTTGTCGCTTCCGATGTCGCCGCTCGCGGTCTGGACATTCCTGAAGTCAGCCACGTGTTCAATTTCGACGTGCCCCATCACGCAGAAGACTATGTGCATCGCATCGGCCGCACCGGTCGCGCCGGTCGTCTGGGCAAGGCCTATACGCTGGTCACGCTTGATGACAAAAAATCCATTGCCGCTGTCGAGGCGATGATCAAAAACAAGATCGACTATCTTGGTCCCACTCTCGACGAATTGCCTCCGGGCGAGCCATCCGAAAAGCGCACCCGCACACCACGCGAAAAATCGGCCCGCACCCGGTCCGATCGTCCCGGTCGCAAGGTCGTGCCCCATGGTGAAGTGGCGAGCATGACACCGCTGGTGTTCAAGGAAACCGAGGCCGCGCCGACTGTTGTGTCCGATACGATCCAACCGGTTGAACGCTCCGAGCGTCCGGCAAGGGACACTGCGCCGCGTGATCGCACACCAAGGGAACGCGCACCGCGTGAGCGGTCCGGCAGAGACCGTCCGCCACGTGACAATGCGGTCCGCGAGGCCACAGCGGGCGAGACTGCGCCACGCCAGCCATCCGAGCGCGCGCCCCGCGATGAGCAACGCACTGCCCGTCCAGCCCCTGAACGCCGTTACCGCGATCAGGAGGACCGTGAACCAACCCCGAAAGGGCTTGGTGATCATGTCCCCGGCTTCATGATGCGCTCTGTGGTCAAACCCAAACCCGCCAGCGAATAAGCAAGATCATCACAAGACAAAAAGCCTCCCGACGGGAGGCTTTTTTACGGGCTGGATGCGGGGTGAAAAAATTTAGTAAGCCTGCACGCCTTTGGGCAGATCCTGTTCTGGGGGAACCTGATCAAGTGTTGCGGGCGACAGGGCCACCGATTCCCCACAGCCGCAAGCAGAGGTCTGGTTGGGGTTTTTGAAGGTGAATTGGGCCGACACTTTGGTGCGCTCGAAATCCATTTCGGTGCCAAGCAAAAACAACACCGCTTTGGGATCGACAATCACCGTCGCGCCTTTGTCCTCGACCACATCCTCGCCCGGCAACACCTTGTCCGCCAGTTCGACGGTGTAGGACATGCCCGCACAGCCGCCATTCTTGATGCCGACGCGCAGGCCGATGGCCTTGCCGTCACTGCCCGCCACGACATCGCGCACACGCTCGGCGGCGGCATCCGTCAAAGACATCACTTTTAATGAACCGAAAAGTCCCATCTGATCCTCTCCTTCTGACCAAATTCAAGGTTTGGCACAAGGCATATTGGCGGGCCGAAATCGACCTGCCCACTCGGGAAGTGTGTCAGTCAACCGTGGCAATGGTAGGGCGAAACTTACCACATGTCGAGCGCGACACGTGCCTCGTCCGACATGCGGCTCTGGTCCCATGGCGGATCAAACACCATGCTGACCTTGACCGATTGCACACCGGCGACCAGTGACACGGCATTTTCGACCCAGCCGGGCATTTCCCCCGCCACCGGACAGCCGGGAGCCGTCAGGGTCATGTCGATAGCCACATTGCGGGCTTCGTCGATATCGACACGGTAGATCAACCCCAATTCATAGATATCGGACGGAATTTCCGGATCATAAACGGTTTTGAGCGCGGCGATGATATCGTCGGTCAGACGGTCGATTTCTTCGGGTGGCAGTGAGATCGATGGTTCGATAGCCGGACGGTTCGGCGAAAACGCATCATCGGATTGAGAAGCGGTCATGCGTGATCCCCTTAACTGAACATGCTTTCGGCGCGTTGAAGCGCCTCTACCAAACGATCCACCTCGTCCACCGTATTATAAAAGGCGAAAGAGGCGCGGCAAGTCGATGTCACGCCATATTTGGCAAGCAATGGCTGGGCGCAATGCGTGCCTGCGCGCACGGCAACACCCATGCGGTCAATCACGGTTGCCACATCATGGGCATGGGCGCCTTTCATCTCGAACGAGACAATCGCGCCCTTGTCCGGCGCATGGCCGAAAATGGTCAGGCTGTTCATCTCACCCAAACGCTTCATGGCATAATCACGCAACAGGTTTTCCTGCGCCATGATCGCCTGAGGGCCCAAAGCCATCATATATTCGACAGCCGCACCAAGCCCGATCGCCTGCACAATCGGCGGTGTCCCGGCTTCGAAACGATGGGGCGGGTCGTTATAGGTCACCGTTTGCTCGGTCACGACCGAAATCATCTCGCCGCCGCCGTTGAAAGGAGGCAGGGCTTTCAACCGGTCCATTTTGCCATAAAGCACGCCGATACCGGTGGGACCATAGACTTTGTGGCCCGTAAACACATAGAAATCAGCATCAAGCGCCTGCACATCCACCGGCATATGCACGGCCCCTTGCGAGCCATCCACCAGCACCGGAATGCCACGGGCATGGGCCAGTTTGATGATCTCGCGGAGCGGAGTAACAGTGCCCAACACATTCGACATCTGCGTGATGGCGACAATTTTGGTGCGCGGGGTCAGCAGTTTTTCGAACTCGTCGAGCAGAAACTCGCCGCGCTCGTTCACCTGCGCCCATTTTATGACCGCCCCCTTGCGCTCGCGGTGGAAATGCCACGGCACAATATTGGAGTGATGCTCCATGATCGACAGCACGATCTCGTCACCTTCGCCAATCCCGTGCATACCGAAACTGGAAGCCACCAGATTGATAGCCTCGGTGGCCGAGCGGGTGAAAATCACTTCATCGACCGATTTGGCATTGATGAAACGGCGCACGCTTTCACGCGCCCCTTCAAACCCTTCGGTGGCCGCATTGGCAAGATAATGCAAGCCTCTGTGAACATTGGCATATTCATGTTCATAGGCATATTTCATCCGCTCGATCACAGCCCGCGGCTTCTGGGCCGAAGCGGCATTGTCGAGATAGACGAGTTTATGGCCGTAGACCTCCATCGCCAGTGCGGGGAAATCCTGCCGCACCTTGGCCACATCGAAACCGGCTTGGGCCGTTGTTTGCGTCATCTTAGGCCTGCTTTGTCGCGGTTGAACGGGATTTCAGCCACGTGCCTGCCAGAGCCTCGCAGACATCGCGCATCCCGTCATGACGGATTTTCTCGAAGGCTTCGCCGACAAAGGCCGCCAGCATCAAGGCCTCTGCCTCCACCCGTGGCAGACCACGCGCCATCAAATAGAACAACAGATCATCATCCAACGCGCCACAGGTCGCCCCATGGCCGCAGACAACGTCATCAGCAAAGATTTCAAGCTCGGGCTTGTTGTTCATGCGTGCATCATCAGACAGCAGAACAGCTTGCGACATCATCTTGCCGTCTGTCTGCTGGGCAATCTGCTTGACCATGATCCGGCCCTGAAACACGCCGGTGGCCTGCGCATCAAGAACGGTCTTGAACAATTCACGGCTGGTGCAACCGGGTGCGGCATGGTCGATCGCCAGAGTGGTATCGACATGCTGTGTGCCGCTCAGCAGGGCAACACCATCGACATCAAAGGCAATGCCCTCACCCTGCAAGGAGGCAAACACCTGATGACGGGCCAGACCCGGCGTGGTGATGCAATGCAGGGAACGGAAATTGGCCTCCCGTTGCAGATTGACCGCCAGTGTCGAGAGATCAACCGCATGGTTGCCGCCCGCACTCAAACGCACATGCTCGATCCGGCTGTGCTCGGCCCCGAAGATTTCGACAACCGCATTGGTCTGATAGGCGACACCATCCGGCCCCTGATGGCTTTCAAGCAAGGTGACATCGGCCCCCTCGCCCACAATCACCAGCACGCGCGGTGCCATGGCAATCGCATCGACCGTTTCGGTGACAAAGCGCAGTTCCAACGGCAGATCCAGCTTGGTGTGCGGCGCAATGGTCACGATCACGCCGCCATTCATGAAAGCGGTATTGAGCGCAATCAGGGGATCGGGCGTGGTGGTGGCCGCTCCCAGATGGCTGGCAATCAAAGGCTCGGACTGACCAAGGGCTGTGTGCATGTCCTTGACCACCACACCGGCCGGCAGGCCGAAGGTGGAGATATTGGTGTCATAAAAGCCGTTGACCATCACCAACCGCGTGGCAGGCACCTGATCGAGAACAGAGGCGTGTTCGGCGGCCCGCTGGACCACATGGGCAGGCGGCACAACCGCCAGATCGGGCGCATCGCGCAACAGACTGCGCAGATCGGTATAATGCCACGCTTCGATGCGGCGATGCGGCAGGCCCGAGACCTCGAACGAGGCAAAGGCATCATCGCGCAAATGGCGGATGGAGGCATCACCGGGCAAGCCAGCCTTGACCTGCGGAAAACGCGACAGCAAGGCGTTTTCCGCCTTGGTGCGAATAGGCGTTACGTCGTTCATCACGTTCCCCTTATGCCGCAAGCGTTTTGTAGTCGGCATAGCCTGTGGCTTCGAGTTCGAGCGCCAGTTCCTTACCGCCCGATTTGACCACCTGACCATGCGCCATCACATGCACGGTGTCGGGCACGATATAGTTCAGCAAACGCTGGTAATGGGTGATGACAAGGAAAGCCCGCTTGGGATCGCGCAGGGCATTGACCCCTTCGGACACAACCTTCAAGGCATCGATATCGAGGCCGGAATCGGTTTCATCCAGAATGCAGAAATTGGGAGCCAGCAATGCCATTTGCAGGATTTCCATCCGCTTCTTTTCACCACCCGAAAAGCCGACATTCAAACCGCGACGCAACATGTCCTGCGGAATACCCAATTTGTCAGCGGCGGCACGAACAGCCTTCATGAAATCGGCGGTGGCCATTTCCTCTTCGCCGCGAATTTTGCGCTGGGAATTCATCGCCGCCTTCAGAAAAGACATGGTGGCCACACCGGGGATTTCCAGCGGATACTGGAACGCCAGAAACAGTCCGGCGGCGGCGCGTTCATGGGCTTCCAGTTCAAGCACATTCTGGCCATCCAGCAGGATCTCGCCATCCAGAACCTCGTAATCGGGCTTGCCGGCAATCACATAGGACAGGGTCGACTTGCCCGAACCATTCGGGCCCATAATGGCCGCGACTTCACCGTCATGCACGGTCAGGGTCAGACCATTGAGGATTTTCTTGTCTTCGATCGAGACATGGAGATTGCGAATTTCCAACATATTATCAGTTCCTTATCAGTGTTTTTAAAGGTGATGGACAAGCAAACTCAGCCCACACTGCCTTCCAGTGAAATCGAGATCAGCTTTTGCGCCTCAACGGCAAATTCCATCGGCAATTGTTGCAACACATCCTTGACGAAGCCGTTGACAATCAGAGCCGTCGCCTCCTCCGGATTCAGCCCGCGTTGCTGGCAATAGAACAGTTGATCCTCGGAAATTTTCGATGTGGTGGCCTCGTGCTCGAACACCGCAGAGGCATTGTTGCATTCCATATAAGGCACGGTATGCGCGCCGCACTGGTCGCCGATCAGCAGGGAGTCGCAATTGGTAAAGTTGCGCATATTGGTGGCCTTGCGGTGGGCCGAGACCTGCCCGCGATAGGTGTTTTGCGAGCGACCCGCCGAAATGCCCTTGGAGATGATGCGGCTGGTGGTGTTTTTGCCCAGATGGATCATCTTGGTGCCGCTATCGACCTGTTGCATGCCATTGGAAACCGCAATCGAGTAGAATTCGCCGCGCGACCCATCCCCGCGCAGGATGCAGGACGGATATTTCCAGGTGATCGCCGAGCCGGTTTCAACCTGCGTCCACGAGATTTTCGAGTTCTTTCCACGGCAGTCACCGCGTTTGGTGACAAAGTTATAGATGCCGCCTTTGCCGTCCTTGTCACCGGGATACCAGTTCTGGACGGTGGAATATTTGATCTCGGCATCATCCATCGTGATCAGCTCGACCACCGCCGCATGCAACTGGTTCTCGTCGCGTTGCGGTGCGGTGCATCCTTCGAGATAGCTGACATAGGAGCCTTCTTCGGCAATGATCAGCGTACGCTCGAACTGTCCGGTGTTGCGCTCGTTGATGCGGAAATAGGTCGACAATTCCATCGGGCACCGCACGCCCTTGGGGATGTAGACAAAGGAGCCATCGGTAAACACCGCCGCATTGAGCGTGGCATAGAAATTATCGGTGACAGGCACGACCGTGCCGAGATATTTGCGCACCAGTTCGGGGTGCTCTTTCAATGCTTCCGAAATCGAGCAGAAGATCACGCCTGCTTTGGCCAGTTCCGCCTTGAAGGTGGTCACAACCGACACCGAGTCAAACACCGCATCGACAGCGACCTTGGACGTTTGCACGCCCGCCAGAATTTCCTGCTCGCGCAACGGAATACCCAGCTTCTTGTAGGTTTCCAGAATGGCTGGATCAACCTCGTCCAGTGTTTGCGGCGCGGCGTTCATTTTCGGCGCGGCATAATAATAGATGTCGTTGAAATCGATCTTGGGATAGGCCACCCGCGCCCATGTCGGCTCGCGCATGGTCAGCCAGCGCCGATAGGCATCCAAGCGCCATTCCAGCATCCATTCAGGCTCGCCCTTTTTGGCGGAAATGAGCCGGACAATATCCTCGTCCAAACCCAACGGAGCCTTGTCGACCTCGAGCTCGGTCGAAAATCCGTATTTATATTGATCAACGTCAATCGCTTTGACCTGATCAACCGTTTCCTGGACAGCAGCCATACTCTTATTTCCTTCGGTATCGACTTCAAGGGCCGAGTTCGTCATCAGTGGTTCAGGCGGCGCGGACCGCGCCTGTCTGTTTCGGAGCTAAAGTCTGTTCGTAACGCATCAAGAATTGGATCACATCGTCGGGTGTCGTGGACCAGCCGAGACTGACCCGCAAGGCCCGTTTGGCAAGGGTTTCATCAACTCCCATCGCCGCCAGCACATGCGAGGATTTGACCTTGCCCGACGAGCAGGCCGACCCCGATGACAGGGCCACACCCGCCAGATCAAGCCGCATCAAAGCCATTTCGGCTGAATGGGTCGCACCTGCAAAAGCCAAAGTATTGGGCAGACGCGGCACACTTTCGCCGAACACCGTCAGACCGGCTTCAAAACCGCGTAACCCCGCCTCGATCTGGTCTCGGAGCAAAGCAAGCCGGATGTTCTCGCCAGCCATATCACGACAGGCAGAAGCCGCCGCCGCACCAAAGCCAACAATGCCTGCGACATTTTCGGTGCCGGCCCGCGCACCGCGCTCCTGCCCGCCGCCTTTGAGAACAGGCCCTTCAACCGTCAAGCCTCCCGAACGCAACACCAGAGCGCCCACGCCTTGCGGACCACCCAGCTTGTGGGCCGACAGCGCCAGACTGTCCGCACCCGCCGTCAATTGGTCCAAAGGCAATCGACCCGCCAGTTGTACGGCATCGCAATGGAGCAAGCCCGCTTTGGCGTGAACCCGCATGGCGATATCGGGGATCGGCTGGATCACACCTGTTTCGCTGTTGGCGGCCTGCACGGCAACCATCACCCGTTGACCTGCGGCAGAAAAACGGTCGAGCTGGTGATCAAGCGCATCCAGATCAATCAGACCCGATGCCGTGACAGGCAACACAGCGACACGATCCGCAGGAAAACGATGGCCTTGCAACACACAAGGATGCTCGGTTGCCAGCATCAACAGCATATCGCAACCTTGCGCCTTGCCGCCGCCCAGCCCCTGACTGGTCAGGGATGGCGAGAGCGCCAGCACATTGGCCTCGGTGGCCCCACTGGTAAAAATCACATCGCGGGCATTGGCCCCGCACATGGTGGCAATCTGGTCTCGCGCCTGATCGACCATCCCGCGTGCCTGTCTGCCCTCCTGATGGGGGGAAGAAGCATTACCGACCAGTGAAAAAGCCGCAAGCATCGCCTCGCG
Source organism: Hyphomicrobiales bacterium (assembly GCA_947455455.1). GTDB lineage: Bacteria > Pseudomonadota > Alphaproteobacteria > Rhizobiales > Beijerinckiaceae > CAIYZJ01. The sequence continues at coordinate 20,833 of CANGOE010000031.1, read as the reverse complement.
CGCCTCATCCCGAAGCGGTGATGTCGCATTGTGATCAAGATAAATGCGCTTGGGTGTCATCGACACGGGGTCACTCGCTTGTTCGATAGCCGGGCTTTGGCCAAAACAGTCTCTTTGCCAAGACAAAAACGGTAGCGGGCAACAAGACTTTCTGAACCAATGCCGGAAAGTCTTGCAGTTGCCCCCAACCTTCGTGTTAAAAGACGCGAAAGGTCGGGTGGAACGGTTTCGGCAGTAAACCTGTCGGCTGTCACTGCCTGCCTTGTCTGATACCTGTCTTGACTCGATGCCGGTTTCACAATTTGCAAGATGGACTGAACAGAAGGTTCGGAAAAGTCTTATCAAACAACGGATCGGCACCTGTTAGAATTATTCTAAGAGGAAAATGGGCCCAGCTTTGATCTATGTCAAGCCGGATTTGCTCCATTGCCTCAAAGACCCCTCTCATGGCGTGGAAAAATCCGCGCCACCTACGGAGATCGCATGCCTGAGGTTATTTTTACCGGTCCTGCCGGGCGGATTGAAGGTCGTTACACTCCCTCGAAAACCAAGGGGGCACCGATCGGTGTTGTATTGCATCCGCATCCCCAATTTGGCGGAACGATGAACAACCAGATCGTCTATGCGATTTACTATGCCTTTCTGGCGCGTGGCATGTCGGCTTTGCGGTTCAATTTCCGGGGTGTCGGCCGTTCGCAAGGCAATTTCGATCATGGACAGGGCGAATTGTCCGATGCCGCGGCCGCCCTTGATTGGGCACAAGCCATCAACCCCGAAGCACGGGCCTGCTGGATTGCCGGTATTTCCTTCGGAGCATGGATCGGCATGCAGTTGCTGATGCGCCGCCCGGAAATCGAGGGCTTTATCTCGGTGGCCGCACCTGCGAATCGCTTCGACTTCTCCTTTCTTGCGCCCTGCCCGTCCTCCGGCCTGTTCATCCATGGGGCGCAGGACCGTGTCGCGCCTGTCAAAGATGTGATGAGCGTGATCGAAAAGGTCAAAACCCAGCGCGGCATCCAGCTCGAACATGCTGTGATCGACGGGGCCAACCACTTCTTTGAAAACAAGACAGAAGAATTGATGGAAATCGTCAACGCTTATCTCGACAAGCGTTTGGGGATCGAACAGGCCGAATAAGGCCCAATCTTCGGCACACCATTCGGATCGCTTGCATTGGACTTGAGATGACCAGCACATTTATTCCACGCTCTGATTTCCTGCGCGTTCTGACCGAGCGCGGCTATATCCACCAATGCTCCGATCTCGAAGGGCTGGATGAACAGGCCCGCAAGGGTGATGTCACGGCCTATATCGGCTTTGATTGCACGGCCTCCTCCTTGCATGTGGGATCGCTGTTGCAAATCATGATGTTGCGCTGGTTGCAAAAGACCGGCGGCAAGCCTGTGCCTTTGATGGGCGGCGGCACAACCCGTGTGGGCGATCCGTCGGGCAAGGATGAATCGCGCAAGATTTTGTCGATCGAGGATATCGAGAACAACAAAACCGGCATCAAGGCGGTGTTTTCAAAATTCCTCACCTTTGGCGATAGCGCCAAAGACGCGATCATGCCCGACAATGCCGAATGGCTGACCAAGCTGAACTATATCGACTTTCTGCGCGATGTCGGCCGTCACTTCTCGGTCAACCGCATGATGTCGATGGATTCGGTCAAAATGCGGCTGGAGCGGGATCAGGAACTCTCCTTCCTCGAATTCAACTATATGTGCCTGCAAAGCTATGATTTCGTCGAACTCAGCCGCCGCTATGGGTGCAATCTGCAAATGGGTGGGTCCGACCAGTGGGGCAATATTGTCACCGGTGTCGATTTGGGCCGCCGCATGGGCACGCCGCAACTCTATGCCTTGACCTCGCCTCTGCTGACCACGGCATCGGGCGCAAAAATGGGCAAAACGGCGGCAGGCGCGATCTGGCTGAATGCCGATATGTTGAGCCCTTGGGATTACTGGCAGTTCTGGCGCAATACGGAGGACCGCGATGTCGGCCGCTTCCTGAAACTGTTCACAGAAATGCCGCTGGATGAAATCGCCCGTCTGGAGGCTCTGCAAGGAGCCGAGATCAACGAGGCCAAGAAGATTCTGGCTACCGAGGCTTGCGCCATGTTGCATGGCCGCGAACTGGCCGAACGCGCAACCGAGACCGCCCGCCAGACCTTCGAGCAAGGGATCACCTCGACCGACCTGCCGCATGTGGCCATCGAGCCTGCTGTGCTGGCCGCAGGCCTTGGCGTGCTCTCGGCCTTTGTCGAAGCTGGTCTGGTGCAATCGACCGGCGAAGCACGCCGCCAGATCAAGGGCGGCGGCTTGCGCGTCAATGATGTGATTGTGTCGGATGACCGCATGAACCTGACCGAAGCCGATCTCAACAGCGACGGCAGTATCAAATTGTCGTTGGGCAAGAAGCGCCATATCCTGCTCACGCCCAAGGCGTGAGCCCCTGCCCCCGATTATTGGGCTTTGGGGGGTGGCACTTTAGCGGGAGGCGCGGCCGCCGGTTCATCGGACTTGCCGACACCGAACAGAAACAGTTTCCTGAAAATCCCCGGTGCAACAGCCGATAGAGGATTGATCGAAACCGTCGGGCTGTTGACAGTGCCGGAAATACGGAAATTGATCGCAAAAATCCCCGCATTGGACCCGCCCATCAACAAAGGCCCGAACAACGGGATTTGTGTCAGGATATTGTTGAGCCCGTAAAGCGGCACAAAGGTGCCGGTCATATCGGCGCGGTCACTGGCATAATCGAGCGTGCCTTCCAGCGTCCCTCCCATGCTGGTGCCCCACATCACCGCATCCTGAACAATGAATTTGCCCCCGCCCAGCGTATATTGGGCGCGCAATTTGCTGAAATTGACGATGTTGGATTCTCCGCTTTGCAAGGCTCCCGCCTGTCCTGAAGGCGGCGGTTGCACTTTCATGGCCCCCGACAGCGCCGGATCATCCTTGAGCGCGAAATCACTGATAATAATCAACCCGTTGCGCGGCTCGCCGACTGTTGCAATCTGCAACAGGATACGCCCGCCCTGCATCCGGCGGTAGAGATCGAGGAAGCGCAGGAAGTCTCCCGCATCCGCACTCTCGATCAGCAACGCGGATGCACCGCTTTCACTGCGGCCCATCTGCCCGACCACCGATTGCGCCCCGAACCGTCCGGACAAGCGGAAATCACGGATTTCACCGGAGCGATGACCCATCCGCAAATCGACATTCTGCATCGTCTGGTTGGTATAACCGGTCAGCGACGCGGCTTTCAGATCGATATCAAGATCCCCCGAAGAACCGGATGACGCGCTGGTGGCCGAAAATTCCTGTTTGAGAAACGGCCGTGCATCCAGTGTCGTAGCCCTAATCTGCACTTTAAGCACCGGTCCGGCCCGATCCATCTCGACCCGCATATCATCATTGGCGCTCAGCTTCACAAGCGGCAATTGCGCCTGTGTGATCAATCCGTCATGCGACATGTCGACATCGCCGCGCACCGCCATTGCAGGCCCGCCATCCAGCACCAGATCACGCAACATGGTGGTGTCATCCGGACCAGACAGAAGCCGGAACGACAGTTTGGCATTGCGCCCTGCGGGCTTGGTCCAGCCCGGCAACAGCCCGTTGACCGCCGCCTTGGTCAGATCCAATTCGACCTGTGCACCGGCTTTGGCCGGTACCGGTGCAATCAGCACCTTGGCCGCGATCGGTCCCGTCAATTGCTGTCCCCATTTGATGCCCTGCTTCTGGCGCGCGGCATCATCGATGGTTATGGTGAGATGAATGGTCGGCTCCTTGTCCTTCTTGCCCTGTTGGTAGACAAGATGGGCAGGCGCACCGGCCAGTCTGGCTTCACCCTTGATCGTCAGTCCGTCAGCCCCGAAGGTGAAGCCCAGCGAACCGTTTTCAAGCCGCTCTTTGCCAAACACCCGTTCGACGCTGAAATTGCTGAACCGTCCCTGGGCATCGGTTTTGACATCCTGCTCGGACGGGTTAGGCACCATCGGCAAGATGACCGAGGCCGACATCTCGACCTGACCCTTGACCTGATCGGGTTGCAATTTGGGCGGAGACAAACCGCGCAAGGCCGGCATTTGCAGGGCCTCGATCAAAGCGTTGGCTGGTCCTTTGAGCTTGAAGGCGATATTGGCGATCGAAGGCCGCAAGGTGGTGTCATCAACGCTATATTGCCCCTCAAGCAGAGCAAGGCTTTTGTCCGCGACTGCAACACGTCCCTGATCCAGCAACACTTGGGCTTTTGTTCCGGTCACGCGGACCGAGCCGTTGAGATCACGCAACAAAGGCAAACCATCATCGGGCCGCATCGACACCGCACTCATTCTGGCTGTCAACAACAGGCTGTCATCCGGAATAGGCTTTTCGGCAAAAGCCGCAATCAACTGCGCCGTGTCCATCTTCATCATGAAATCGAGCTGTTCGAGCTGGCCCGTCTCCAACCTCTTCAACAGATAGGCACGGGTTTCGGGAACAGCGAAATGAGGCCAGAAGGTCAGTGCATCTCGTGCCTCCATCCGCTCGCCATGAACCGTATAATCCACACCAATAAAATCAGGAAAACTTCCGAACCGTCCCGCCAGCCCGATCATGACCTGCGGCCCGTCCAGCTGTAACTTGTGGACAGTCAAGCCGCGAAACCCTTGGCTGATCAGCCCTTCAAACACCCAACGGCTCACCGACACTGAGCGTTTATCGAGTGTTTCAAGCGCAATCGCTGAGTTTTTGCCGTCAAAGGCAAAGGCCCAGGGCGCGGATGGATCGGGTGGGAAGATCAACTGCCCCTGCCCCTGCCAGCGCATCGCTTGGCCCAACAAGGACAGCTCGGAAAACGCAATCGCCCGCCCCTCGTCTGCAAGCGCAAAGCGTCCTGACAGCGAGGTAATGGCAATCGGCTCTGCGCCCTCCATGTCGAAGGAGACAATCGCCTTGCCTCCGGTAATATGGCCCTCAAGGGCCGACACAGTGCCATCGGCCTGTAGGGTCAAACTGGTTTCAAACGACAAAGGCATGTCGGTGGTCACAGGCAGTACGCCTTTGGAGGCGAAGCCGAGCAGTTCCGACACAGCCAGATCCTTGGCGCGCAAACGCATTTTACGCGGCTGGTCTGGCTCACCCACCAGTGCTCCATCCATCATCCAACGACCGGACGGACCTTCGGCTGTCACCGACAGATCCAGCGCCTTGCCCGGCGAACGGAGCAGGCTGAAGGCGGCATTGGAATAGGACAATTTACGCTCGTTGCGCTGGTCATCGATCAGCAAGGTGCCATCCCTCATTCTGGCACGCTGGAGAATGGACAAGGCGCTGTTGTCGGCAAACAGGGCATCGATGAAACTGGCTATCCGCAAAGGTGCGGGATCCTGCCCGACCTCGGGGCCGGTAACAGCTTGCGGAACCGTTGCAGGAGGTGTTTGGGCCGCATTGAAGGAGAAGGATACTTCCCCTTGCTTGAAAATGGTCAGGGAGACGGTCAGGCCGACAAATTCGATATTGCTGGGTTTCGGATCCAACCGCAACAGCGAGGTTCCGTCGAAGGTCAGCACCGCTTGCGGAATGGCAAGCACCTCTGTGCCCGATTGGTCATGCACCTTGATGTGTTCAACCAGCAGATTGATGCCCTGGGTGTTTTTGACAATTTGCGATTGCGAGGCCTCAACCTTGTAATCCTGCTCGAAGTGGCGGGACAGCATCTCGACAACCAGCGTATTGAGACCGTCGAAACTCAACGGCCCCGAATTCAATCGCCATGATAACAGGGCAAAGGCCAAAACACCCAACACCGCCGCAAAGGCAAAGGCCTCGGCCAGCCAGATCACAGGACGCAAAAAGCCGCGCCGCGAACGCGGCAATTTCGGCTCTATGATCCCGTTTTCAGGCTCGGTTATCGACACAATTCTAAACTCTGGCTCATCCAACCCGCATCATCATGCGTAACAAAGATCAGAACTAAAGATCACACTGATTCGACGAAAGGAAGGCAACGACATGAACGCACTCTCAGCCGGACAAAAAGCCCCCGATTTCAATCTTCCGCGCGACACAATCAAAACCGATGGCGCAGAACATCTGTCGTTGGCCACTTTTGCAGGACAAAAGCTGGTGCTCTATTTTTATCCCAAAGATGATACTTCAGGTTGCACCAAAGAAGCCATCGAGTTTAATGGTCTGAAACAGGATTTTGCGGCCGCTGACACCCATATTGTCGGGATTTCTGCCGACAGCGTGGCCAGCCACAACAAATTCAAAACCAAATATGACCTCGATTTCGCGTTGATCGCCGACGAACAGCACGAAATGCTCAATGCCTATGGTGTCTGGGTGGAAAAAAGCATGTATGGCCGCAAATATATGGGCATCGAGCGCACCACCGTGCTGATCAACCGCGATGGCACTGTTGCGCAGGTCTGGTCGAAGGTCAAAGTCCCCGGCCATGCCGCAGAGGTTCTGGCGGCCGCGCAAAAGCTCTGATCCCGCCGATTAGGTAAATCTTAACCCTGTTTTTCTAGGATCTCCATCATTGGAATCACTGGAAAGACAGGGCTGATTCATGCAGCACCACCCTCGCCAACACCCACCGGGTTTGAAGGCCCGTCCCGATGACAGCAGGAGCGGGTTGCTCAAAGCACTGGTGCTGGTTTTGAGCTTTACGCTGTTCGGCGGTGTTCTCTCTTGGAACCAAGACATTATTATCGCAACCATTACCGGCACCCAGGGGCAAGCGATTGCCGAATTGCGCGAACAGAACAGGCTTTTGCAAAACGAAGTCGAGCGTTTGAAAGCCGTTGCCAAAGACCCATCCAGTCTGTCCAGCGCCCGAATGGCCGAACTCATCCAGCGTATCAACACCATCGAGCACCATCAAAGCGCGCTGATCGAGGTTCTCAAAGGTCAACAACCTCTCAAATTGAAGCAATCATCCCTTGAAGGGATCGAGCACAGCAAACAACCCGATCACACCAAATTGGGCCTGTTGCACGAGCGTTTGGGAGAGATCGAAAACACGCACATCACTTTGGCCAAAAGCCTGATGGAACGGTCGGAACGCAATACGCGGATCCTCACCGTGTTGCTGGCAAGCGTCTCCGATCGTCTGGTCAGTCCGCCATTGTTCGGAAAGGCCCCGACCAAGAGCGCCCGTCATCTGGGCGGTCCCTTTATTCCGTTAGCCACGAGCACAGGCAATACGGCAGGGTTCAAACCGAATTATCCGGAAGTGGTCACTACCGCCATCGAAACCATGCATAACCATGCACAGATTTACAACACGCTGATCAACCTGCCCATGGCGCGGCCTTTAATGGGGGAATCGCAATATATTTCGGGCTTTGGATCGCGGACCGACCCCTTTACCCGCCAACCGGCCTTTCATGCCGGTATCGATCTGGCCCAATATCCGGGTGCGGCCATTCTCTCAACGGGCAATGGAGTTGTGGTCCATGCCGGCCCTGCGGAAGGCTATGGCAATATGGTGGAGGTCGCCCATGCCAATGGTGTCAGCACCCGCTATGGCCATTTGAGCCGGATTACGGTGTCCGTCGGCGACCTGATCACCACAGGCCAAAAGCTCGGTGCTCTGGGCAATACGGGCCGCTCTACGGGGGCGCATCTGCATTACGAGACACGCATCGGAGACCAGGCGGTCAATCCGATCCCCTTCCTGCAAATGGGTGAACGCTTGAAAATGTTCGGTTTGAACACGAGCGGAAAGCAGATGTAACCATCCGGTGCAAAAAGCCGGATGGTCGAATTCAATCAATCGATATCTTCGACATCGGCGGTCGTGCCATAGACGCGCTGTTCCAGAGCCGCTTCGATGAACTGGTTGATATCGCCGTCAAGCACGTCACCCGGGGCCGAGGACTGCACGCCGGTGCGCAAATCTTTGACCAATTGGTAGGGTTGCATCACATAAGAGCGGATTTGATGACCCCAGCCGATTTCGCTCTTGGTGGCGTTATGGGCATTGGCCTTTTCTTCGCGCTTTTTCAATTCGGCTTCATACATGCGGGCACGCAACATATCCCATGCCTTGGCGCGGTTTTTGTGTTGCGAGCGCTCCTGCTGGCAAGCCACCACGATACCGGTCGGGATATGGGTAATGCGGACGGCGGAATCGGTGGTGTTGACGTGCTGGCCACCGGCGCCAGACGCGCGGAAGGTATCAATCCGGCAATCGCTTTCGTTGATATCGATCTGGATCCGGTCATCGATCACCGGAAATACCGAGACCGAAGCAAAGCTGGTATGGCGCCGCGCATTGGAATCAAACGGTGAAATCCGGACCAGACGATGCACGCCAGCCTCGGTTTTCAGCCAGCCATAGGCATTGTGTCCACGGATCTGGAGCGTGGCTCCCTTGATGCCCGCTTCTTCGCCATCGGCAATGTCCATGATTTCCACTTTGTAGCGGCGGCGTTCACCCCAGCGCGAATACATGCGCATCAGCATGCTGGCCCAATCCTGTGACTCTGTGCCGCCGGCACCGGAATGGACTTCCACAAAGCAATCATTCTGGTCGGCTTCGCCCGACAACAGGGTTTCAACCTGCTGACGGACCAGATCGGCCTGAATGTCACGGATAGCCTGCTCACCCTCGGCAATCACATCCTGATCGCTTTCGGCTTCGCCCAACTCGATCAAAGTGATCGCATCATCAAGATCGATGCCGATACGGCGCATGGAACCGAGCTTTTCATCCAGTTCGGTGCGCTCACGCATGATTTTTTGTGCCGCTTCGGGATCATCCCACAAATTCGGGTCTTCGGCCTTCTCGTTCAATTCGGCAAGACGGCGCGTTGCCGCATCAACATCGAGATGCCGCTTCAAAACACCAAGCGATTGCCTGGCGGCATCAACGAGCGCTTCAATTTCAGCGCGCATGGCACTTACCCCTGAGGTCTGAGAAATCGTATTCGATGGAAGGCACAAATCAGCGGCGAGAAGTAGCCGCTGAAATGCCCGCTGTAAACAACCCGTGTCAGTAAATTCGCCCTGTTCCCGTCCCTAATGGACGATCAGGCTCGTTTGGCAAGCCAAAAAGGCCGCCGGAAGCCGGAACATCCATGGGCACAAGGCCTGAATCACCGGGCGCAGTCCCGGGCTTGAACGCCTCGACGATCCCGTCACCATCGGTGCGATTGCCGGTGGCAGGATCAATCTTGACCAGCTTGATACCCGCAGGCACACGGAACGGGGTTGCGGGCTTGTCCGCTAAAGCCTGTTTCATGAATTCCTTGAAGATCGGCACGGCATAGGTTGCGGCCTGTGCCGAAGCGCCCAGCGATTGCGGGCGGTCATAACCAAGATAGACACCGACCGCGAGATCGGCCGAGAAGCCGACAAACCACAAATCCTTGGCATCATTGGTGGTACCGGTTTTGCCCGCCAGCGGCTTGCCGACATCACGGATGCTCGCGCCCGTTCCACGGATCACAACCCCTTCAAGAATGGAGGTCATCTGGTAGGCGGTGAGTGGATCGATGATCTGCTCGCGTGTATCCACCAGAGACGGCTCGGTCTGGTTGTCCCATTTGGGGGCATCGCAATTGTCGCAGGCGCGGTTGTCATGACGGAAGATGGTTTTGCCGTAGCGGTCCTGTATCCGGTCGATCAGGGTCGGGCGTATCCGTTTGCCACCATTGACGAACATGCCATAGGCCGCCGTAATACGCATGACGGTGGTTTCGCCTGCCCCCAAAGACATGGCCAGATAGGGCGGCAAATCCTCGTTGATCCCGAAACGGCGCGCATAATCGGACACAATCGGCATGCCGATATCTTGCGCCAGACGAACGGTCATCTGGTTTTTGGAATGTTCGATGCCATAGCGCAAGGTGCGCGGGCCGTGGGATTTACGGTCGAAATTGGCAGGCTTCCATGTCTCCTGCCCCTCTTGTGCCAGTTCGATCGGCGCATCCAGCACAATCGAGGCCGGCGTATAGCCGTTATCGATCGCCGAGGCATAGACAAAGGGTTTGAAGGAGGAACCGGGCTGACGCAAAGCCTGTGTCGCACGGTTGAATTTGGATTTATCGAAAGAGAAACCACCGGCCATAGCCAGCACACGGCCCGTATGCGGATCCAGAGCCACCAGAGCGCCGGATATTTCGGGAACCTGTTGCAAGCGGTAACGATCCGTCTGCCCCTCTTGCGAGACATAGATCACATCACCCTTCTGCACGAGCTGTTTGGGCAGTTTCTTGGTCCAGCGCGCCCCATCGGCGTTGACAACGCCCATCACCCGCTCGTTTGACAAAGCCCCGTTGGCCTCGCGTTTGGGTTGCAGGCCGATGCGCAGATTTTCGCCGACCACATCCACCACAACGGCCAGCCGCCAGGGCTGCACGTCATTGAGCCCAATCACTTCCGACAGGGCCAATCCCCACTCTTTGGCCGCCAGATCGACCTGTTGCACAACACCGTGCCAGCCGCGCGCCTCGTCAAACCGGACCAGTCCATCGGCCAGAACACGACGGGCCTTGACCTGCATGGACGGATCAAGCGTGGTGCGAACCGACAGACCGCCCTCGTAAAGTCCCTTTTCACCGAACCGGCTGGCGAGTTCACGCCGGACATCTTCGGCAAAATAGCCTGCGGCCATGTTGTTGGGCGAAACCGTCCGCAAATTGACACCCAAAGGCGATTTTTTGGCACGGTCGCCTTCGTCATGCCCGACATAACCGTTTTCGACCATGCGATCGATCACATAGTTGCGGCGCGCCACGGCGGCATCATGGGCACGATAGGGATGGTAGTTGTTCGGCCCCTTGGGCAAGGCGGCCAGATAGGCCATTTCCGGCAGGGTCAATTCATTGACGGCCTTGTTGTAGTAATTGAGCGAGGCGGCGGCCACGCCGTAATTGCTCAGACCGAGATAGATTTCGTTGAGATAGAGCTCCAGAATCCGCTCTTTGGTATAGGCCTGCTCCAGCCGCAATGCGACGAGCATTTCTTTGATTTTGCGTGAAAAACTATCCTCGTTGGTCAACAGAAAGTTTTTGGCGACCTGCTGGGTAATCGTCGAAGCCCCTTGGGCGCGTTGTCCGGGTGACTTCTTGAACAAGAACACCACCGCGCGGGCAATGCCTTCGATATCGACACCGGGATGTTTGTAGAAGTTTTTATCTTCGGCCGAGATAAAGGCTTCCTTCAACCGGTCGGGAATGGCGTTGTTGGGTAGAAACAGCCGCCTTTCGCGTGAATATTCAGCCAGCAACGATCCATCACCGGCATGAATCCTTGTGGTGACCGCAGGCTGATAGGTCGCCAATTGGGAATAATCAGGCAGGCTTTGCGAAAAATGCCAGATCACCACCCCAACCACGACAGCACCAATCGCCCCCAGAATCGCCGAGAGGGTAAAAAGCCAACCGAAAAAGCGGAGCAAGTGCCGCATCATATCTGTCTGTCTCACTGATCGGGCGGTTATCCAAGTCCGCGCCATACCTTCCGGCCATATCACAGGCCGGGCCGATAAAACCGCATCTTATAGATCCGCACTTTCTGCGCCGATAGAGGCAAAGCCCCGATCCCCGCTCTTTTTACCCAGAACAATACCGATAAAGACAGGCCTTAATCGGCAATCACGGCAAAATTTGGCCCGAACGATCCGGCTTCATCAATGCGGCAGAACACCTTGCGCCTCATTGGCCTGTGTTGTGGCAAAAAAGCGCTGGATCGCATCGGCGATGTCTGTGGTCATCTTTTCCCGAAATACCGTATCGGACAGTTTGCTGATGTCGGTCTTGCTCGACAGATAGCCGAGTTCGAGCAGAACCGAAGGCACATCAGGAGCGCGCAATACCCTGAAACCGGCCGAGCGGTGTGGATTTTTGTTCATGACCTGCCCCGAAGCCTCCATCCGCCCCAGCAATGTGCGGGCAAACAGGGCAGAATGGCTTCTGGTTTCGCGCCTGACCAGATCATCGAGAATATCGCTGATATCTTCGCGGGCGGCTTCTGAATCGGCTCCGGCCATGGCATCGGCTCGGTTTTCGCTTTCGGCCAGTATCGCGGATTCGGCGTCGGTCGCCTTCTCGGAGCCGGTATAGACGGTAAAACCATGCACTTCTGTGGCGGTCGCCAGACGGTCGGCATGGATCGAGACAAATAAACCTGCATTGTTTTTGCGCGAGAGCCTGACCCGCTCGTCAAGCGTCACAAACACGTCGGTTTCGCGGGTCATCATGACGCGGAATTGCCCGCGCTGTTCCAGCAACTGTTTTAAATCTTTGGCAAAAGCCATCACAACATCTTTTTCCGAGATATTATTGAGACCCACGGCCCCCGTATCGGGACCGCCATGTCCGGGGTCAAGCATGATCAGGGGACGACGATCTGCCGCTTTGCCTTTGGTATTTGCCAAGGGCAAAATACCCCCTGCCCCCTCATTGGGCTTGTCTGTGGTCAGAAGCTGACTGCGCCGGGCAAATTCGGCCTCTTGGGCCTTGAGAGCAAAAACAGTGGGGTCGGCGGCTTTGATTTCTATGCTCAATTCGCGGGCAAACCCGCTGGCTACCATTTGGGAACTGATCCGGCCTGCCAGCGCGGGAGACGACAGATCAATCACGATACGGGCTTTATCGGCCCCCAAAAGCCCGTAACGGACCATTTTGACCAAAGGCGTTCTGGCAGATTTGAAAGCAGGCGGTATCTGGAAATTGACGGCCGGAAGATCGATGATCAGCCGGTCGGGTGATTGCATCGGGTAAATCTCGACATCGACCTTATGGGTCAAAGTCACGGTCAGCACCGAAACCGAACGGTCCCCCTCCAGTCTGGCCTCCAGCGCCACGGGCGGCTTGCTTGCTGTTTGGGCCAGTGCAGACGTCAAAAAGATTGGCAAAAGCCCGCAAACGACACAAAGCGGCAATGCCGGATGCCAAACCATCGCACGCAAAAGGCGCAAACCATTCTGTGTCAAAAACAGCCTCAATCTGCCAATCCCTGTTGAAACCGCATGTCTTTCTATCCCGACATGGTCCATTCGCAAAGACCTCTTGGCATGTGGGAACCGCAAAACCAGCCACCGGAGGCGGCGCAGTGAACGGGAATCGCTTGCCAAGTCTGCCGCTTAAGCGTTAGAGTTAAATGGTTGTGACTGACAATATGATAAACCGGTTGAAGAAGTGATCAGATCTTTCGATCCGCCTCTTCCGGCCCGGTTCCCGACTGCGGAACCCATAGCGACCGGAAACAGCACTCTTATCAGGTTTTTCGCTTTATGGCGGCTCCTGTAAGTCTTTTCCGACGCATAACGGTATCATGATTGGTGCTGTTGAGAAGCGTCGGGTGTCGAACTTATCGAGGTCTAAGAACGTGGGCGAATGGCTCCGTACGGTTTCAGGAAGGATGACGCAAAACCAAACGGTTTTTGCGCGGCCTCTTGTTTACCGCAGCCCAACGAGCCCCCTCGCAGATCTTTCCCATTCCACCTTGGCCGCATTGTCGCGGCCGCATCGCGCCCCTTTTCACCCGCGATCGCTGTGTTTCCGCCGTCATATCTCCGGGCCAGTCAGGCCCTTCATCTCGGCTTTTTTGGGACATCGCGCGTCTGAACGCGAAGAGTTGGCGCTAGTGAGAGTATCTCATGGCGAACAAAATGTTGATCGATGCCGCCCACCCGGAAGAAACACGGGTTGTGGTGGTTCGCGGAAATCGGATCGAGGAATTCGACTTCGAAGCCGCTAATAAAAAGCAACTGCGTGGCAATATCTATCTGGCCAAAGTGACCCGTGTGGAGCCATCGCTTCAGGCGGCCTTCATCGAATATGGCGGCAATCGCCACGGTTTTCTGGCCTTTAGCGAAATCCATCCCGACTATTACCAAATTCCGGTTGCCGACCGCGAAGCCCTGCTGGCCGAAGATGCCCGCGCGGATCGCGAAGCGGACGAGGAAGAAGGCCGCAACAAGCGCCGCCGCAGTCGCACCAAGCCGCGCGCGTCCAAATCCGATCCTGTGGTGAGTGAAGCTGTCTCCTCGAATGAAGAGCACGGCGGTGACGACCATGCATCGGACCATGAGGCGCATGCCGCACACGATGACAATCATGAAGACCACAACGATGGTCACCATGAGGATGACGTGCATCACGAGGCCCATGCCTCCGACCATCATGACGACCAGCCTGATGATCACGAGCATGACTCAGAGGATTCGGATGGCCATGACGGTGCGGATTCATCCGAGGACAGCGTTGAACAGGTCGGTGCCGAAGATGCGATGGAAGAAGTGCCGGAGCGCCCGCGCCACTATCGCCGCCAGTATAAAATCCAGGAAGTGATCAAGCGCCGCCAGATTTTGCTGGTGCAGGTGGTCAAGGAAGAACGCGGCAACAAAGGGGCGGCTCTGACCACCTATCTGTCACTGGCGGGTCGCTATTCGGTTTTGATGCCCAACACCGGTCGTGGTGGCGGAATTTCGCGCAAAATCACCAATGTGGTGGATCGCAAGCGTCTGAAATCCATTGCGCAAGAGTTGGAAGTGCCGGATGGCATGGGTGTGATCCTGCGGACAGCGGGAGCCGCCAGAACCAAGCCGGAAATCAAGCGCGATTTCGAATATCTGATGCGTTTGTGGGAAAATGTCCGCGAATTGACCATGCAGTCGACAGCCCCCGCGCTGGTCTATGAAGAAGGGTCACTGGTCAAACGCTCGATCCGCGACCTCTACAACAAAGACATCGACGAAGTGATTGTTGCTGGCGAGGCCTCCTACAAGGATGCCAAGGATTTCATGCGCATGCTCATGCCGAGCCATGCCCGCAACGTCAAACCCTATCGCGATCCGCAACCGCTGTTTGCCCGTTATGGCATCGAGGCGCAGTTGGATGCGATGTTCTCCAATCAGGTGACGCTGAAATCTGGCGGCTATCTGGTTATCAACCAGACCGAAGCGCTGGTGGCCATCGACGTGAATTCGGGCCGCGCCACGCGCGAGCACAATATCGAAGACACGGCGCTGAAAACCAATCTGGAAGCGGCCGATGAAGTCGCACGCCAATTGCGTTTGCGCGATCTGGCCGGTCTTGTGGTGATCGATTTCATCGACATGGAGGAAAACCGCAACAATCGTGCGGTGGAACGCCGGATGAAGGACGCGCTCAAAAACGACCGCGCCCGTATCCAGGTGGGCCGTATCTCGCCGTTCGGCCTGCTGGAAATGTCACGCCAGCGGATTCGCACCGGCGTGCTTGAAGGTTCGACCATCATCTGCCCGCATTGCGCCGGGATCGGCTTTGTCCGGGCCGTGCCTTCGGTTGCCCTGCATGTCCTGCGTGCGGTTGAAGAGCATTTGCTCCGTTCTGCCACGCATAATCTGACGGTGCGGACCCGCTCCGAAGTCGCACTTTATATTCTCAACCAGAAGCGCAGTCATTTGCGCGCACTGGAAGAGCGCTTTGGTGTTGTGATCACGGTTCTGGCCGATGACAGCCACACCGGCACCCACGCTTTTGCCATCGAACGCGGCGAATTGGCGACCCCTGTCGAACGGATCATGATCGGTATTCAGGTCGACAGCGTGCTGATGGACGAAGAAGAAGACGATCTGGTCATTGAAGAGACCGAGGACGATGAAGAAGACGACACGCTGATCGAGGCCGAAACCTCGTCGCGCGAAGGGTCTTCGCGGTCCGAGCGCAATGGCGAGCGCAACCAGCATCGCGCCGATGATGGTGAAGGCGGCACCGACGAACAAGGCCGTCGCCGCCGTCGCCGTCGCCGCCGTCGCGGTCGCGGTGATCGTGAAGGCCTGCCGCAGGGTGACCGTCCGATGTCGCTGGATGCGCCACAGCCCGATATCTCGATTGCCCCGTTCAATGGCGAAACCATTGAAGATGCAGATTCCGACCTGCCATTGAGCGCGGATCGGCCTGTTCATGACTCAGGCGATGGTGAAGGCTTGCGTGGCCGCCGCCGGGGCCGTCGCGGTGGTCGCCGCAACCGTCGTGATCGTGACGAGGCGGGCAATCTGCCAGAAGGTCAGAACGAGGATGGCACTGTTGCAAATGCGGATGCCGATGATCATGCGCATGATCATGTCGAAAGCCCTTCGGCCGAGACGGGAACCGCCATTGAAACCGTTGATACGCCAGAACCCGTGACAGCCAAGGTCCCGCGTGGTCGCCGCAAGGCGGTGAAAGCCGACGAGATTGTTGCAGAAACGGTCGAACAGGCTGTTGAACTGGCTTTGGCGGATGTGGTCGAACCCGCGGCGGAGCCTGCCAAACGGCGCGGTCGCCCGTCCAAAAAGGCCATCGAAGCGGCAGAAGCGGCCGAGGCCGCCGCACTGGCAGTCCCTGTGCCGGTCGAGCCCCCTGCTCCGGTGATTGCCGCTCCAACTCCCGTCGAAGCCGCACCTGTGGTGGCCGAACCGGTTGTGGTGGCTCCGGTGGTCGAACAACCGCTGGCCACCGAGCCTGTGATCGTCGGTGCCGAGAACAAAGAGCGGCGCGGCGGTTGGTGGGCCAAGGCCAAATCGGCCATCACCGGCAATTGATCTGTGATCCAAACACACAAAAAACGCCGGTTCGCCGGCGTTTTTTTATGTCTGATTGATCAATAAGCGATTAGCGGCGAAATCCGGCCAGCCGTTCGATTGCGCTTTCACAATCCTCATAGGTTCCGGCAAAAGACAGACGCATGAAACGGTTGCCGCGATCGGGGTCGAAATCCAGCCCCGGTGTGGCGGCAATGCCTGCCTCGTCGAGCAACCGGCGGCAGAAAGCCATCGAGTCATTGGTGAATTGGCCGATATCAATATAGGCGTAAAACGCGCCGTCCACCGGCAACATATCGCCGAAGCCCAAAGCGGGTAGTTCTTTCATGAACAATTGGCGGTTTCTGGCATAGCCGGCTTTGATCACTTCCAGCTCCTCGACCGCATCAAAGGCCGCTTCAGCCGCGACCTGGCTGAGTTGCGGAGCCGAAATATAGAGGCTCTGCGACAACCGTTCGACAGAACGCACAAGGCTTGGTGGCAGGATCAGCCAGCCGACACGCCAGCCTGTCATGCAGTAATATTTGGAAAAGGAATTGACGATCACCGCATTGTCATCAAAGGCCAGCGCGGTTTGAGCAGGCTGGTCATAGGTCAGACCATGATAGATTTCATCGGAAATCAGCCAGATCCCCAAACGGCGGCAGATGTCGGAGAGATCACGGATCGCCTCGGGGCTCATCATCGTGCCCGAAGGATTGGCGGGGCTCATCACCAGCACACCTTTGAGCGGCGTCTGGGCATGGGCTTTGGCAATGGCCTGCCCTGTCACCACCCAGCCAGTCGCGGCAGAGGTCTCGATCGTGACAGGTTCCAAACCCAAAGCCGTCAATGTGTTGCGATAGGCCGGATAGCCGGGTGACGCGATGGCCACCCGGTCTCCCACATCGAACATGGCAAGAAAGGACAGGATAAAGCCTGCCGATGACCCTGTCGTCACGGCAACCCGGTCCGCCGAAACCGACACGCCGTAACTGTCGTGATAATGCTGTGAGATCCTGTCACGCAAAGACCGCATGCCCAAGGCTTCCGTGTAGCCGATCTTGCCGATATCCAATGCCTGTTTGGCGGCTTGGCGCACGGCCAAAGGCGCGGGCGCGCCCGGCTGTCCCACTTCCATATGGACAACTGAATGGCCGTCACGCTCGCGCATGACCGCTGCCGCAAACACATCCATCGCCAGAAACGGGGCCACTTCGCCGCGTTTGGAGGGTTGGGGAAGTCCGGTTTTGGTCATGTCTTTGCCGTTATTGGAGATCATAGAACGTTTCACCTTGAAAGAGGGCATGAGGTGGGTCTGCTCCACGCTCAATCTGTGAATTGACGAGCAAGCGTGATAAGACTTAACTGCATGCAAATCATTAATATTTCACCTGTGACTGTCATGAACGTATCTGTTGTCTCTGCCAAGCCGTCCCATGAAGTTTTGTTCAAGTGCGGATTTCTGCGCGATTGGGCGATGCGTTCCCTTGTCATCGGTCTGGGCTTTGCGACAGCCCTGACACCCATTGCCGCCCGCGCACAGGAAATGAAGGGCGTGATCCGCGATGCCGAGGTGGAAAACCTGTTGCGCGACTATGCCCGCCCGATTTTCAGCGCCGCAGGGGTCGGGGCCACCAATACAACCATCATTCTGATGGGCGACCGCAGTTTCAACGCCTTTGTGGCCGGTGATCGGCGGATGTTTATCAATACGGGCGCAATCATGGATGCCAAGACACCCAACGAGATTATCGGTGTGATTGCCCATGAATCCGGCCATATCAAAGGCGGACACCTGTCGCGCCTGCATCAACAACTGGCCACGGCGCAAATCCTGTCGGTTGTCGGCATGTTGCTGGGTGCAGGTGCCGCAGTAGGGGCGGCTTCGAGCGGCGGACGCAATGGCAATAGCGGACAGGTCGGCGCAAACAGCAGTGGATTGGCGGGCATGGTGCTTGGTCCGCAAGAGATCGTGCGGCGCAGTCTGTTGTCCTACCAGCGCTCCGAAGAACAGGCCGCCGACCGCTCGGCGGTGGATTTTCTCAATGCCACCCATCAATCGCCCAAAGGCCTGCTAGATACTTTCCAACGGTTTTCGCAAGAATCAATGTTCCGCACCAGCGGGATCGATCCCTACACATTCAGCCATCCCCTGCCGACCGAGCGCATTGCCAATCTCGAAGCGCTGGCCGCCAAAAGCCCTTATCTGAATGTCAAAGACTCACCCGCCCTGCAGGCACGCCATGACATGGCCCGCGCCAAGCTGTTCGGATTTATGGCCACCACCTCCGAGGTGGGCCGCCGCTATCCGGTATCCGACAACTCCCTGCCCGCCCGCTATGCCCGCGCCATTGTCGATTACCGCACCAAGCGGATCAGCGAAGCCCTGACCAAAATTGATGGCCTGATCCGCGAACAGCCGCAAAACCCCTATTTCTGGGAGTTGCGCGGGCAATGCTTGCTGGAATTCGGCCGTCCCAAAGAAGCCATATCCGATTTGCGCAAGGCCGTATCACTGGCACCAAGCGCCGGGCTGATCCGTATTCTGCTGGGCCATGCGCTGGTGGCCTCGGAAAATCCTGCCAATCTGGATGAAGCCATTTCGGAATTGACCAATGCCGTCCAGCGTGAGCCTGACAGTCCCGATGGCTATCGCCATCTGGCAACAGCCTATGGCCGCAAAGGGCAGATCGGACAGGCCGAACTCAATTCAGCCCGTGCCTATTTTTATGCAGGCGATTATAGCGCTGCCGCAAATCACGCGTCGCGTGCTAAAGACCAGTTAACACCCAATACGCCGGCATGGTTCAAGGCTGATGAAATACTGAACTATCGCCCTCCCAAGACCTGATCGGTTGATTTTCTGAAGGATAATTTGTGATGACACATTCCCATTCATTCCGGTCATGGTCGGCGCGTTGTGCCTCGGTGCTGGTCCTCTTCGGTCTCGTCGTGGCCATGATGTGGACGCAACCGGTCCGCGCGGCTGACTTCTCACCCGAGCAAAAAGAATCGATCCGTGTTCTGATCAAGGAATATCTGATCGCCAATCCTGAAATTATTCAGGAGGCAATGAACGAACTGGATAAGCGCCAGACCGAGAATGAAAAGGCCGCCCAAGCCAAAGCGGTCACCGAATTGATGCCCGCATTGAGCCAGTCGGCACGCGCGACAGTGATCGGCAACCCCAAAGGGGATGTCACACTGGTCGAGTTTTTCGATTACAATTGCGGCTATTGCAAAAGCGCGCTGAACGATCTGGTCAAACTGGTCAAGGATGACCCCAAATTGCGGGTGGTGATCCGCGATTTCCCCGTATTGGGTCCAGAATCGGTGGAAGCGGCTGTGGTGGCTGTTGCGGCCCGCCAGCAGTTTACCGGTGCCAAATATCTCGAATTCCATCAGAAACTGCTGGAAAGCAAGGGGCGTATCGGCAAGGACCGCGCATTGTCGGTGGCCAAGGATCTGGGGGCGGATCTGGCCAAACTCAACAAGGATATGGATACGGCCGATACCAAAAGCCTGCTGTCGGAAACCATGACCATTGCCGATGCCCTGCGTCTGCAAGGCACGCCAGCCTATGTGGTGGGCAATGAGGTCGTGTTCGGGGCTGTCGGCTATGACGCGCTCAAATCCGCCATCGACAATACGCGGCGTTGCGGCAAGGCCAAATGCGGATAATCAACCATATTCAGAACGGTTTCGGCGGGTCGAAAGAACAATCTTCCCCCCAAGCCCGCGATTGTTTAAGAACATGAGAGAGATTGATGAGCCTCGAATCATCAAACAGACAGCAACGGATACCCAAGATCATGACTGACAAACACAATGCCGATCCTTCAGCCATCGACCCCAAGCTGGTGCGTCAACTCGCCAAGATGCTGACCGAGACGCATCTGAGCGAAATCGAAGTGGAAAAGGGTGATCTGCGCATCCGTGTTGCCCGCCAAATCACCCATGCCGCACCGGTCTCCGTTTCGGTGCCCGCGCCTGCGCCTGCGCCTGTCGCCGCTCCGGTGGTCACAGCCGCCAACCATCACACCCAAGCCAAGCCGAAAGAAGTGGCCGGTGGCGTTCCCTCGCCGATGGTCGGCACGGCCTATCGCCGCGCCTCGCCCGAGGCCAAGGCCTATGTGGAAGTCGGTTCCACCGTCAATGCCGGCGACAAGATCCTGCTGATCGAGGCCATGAAAACCTTCAACGACATTGTTGCCCCGCATGGCGGCACCGTGACGGCGATTTTTGTCGACGACAAACAGCCGGTCGAATTCGGCCAAATCCTGATGAGCATCGAGTAAACGCCCCATGTTTGACAAGATCCTCATTGCCAATCGCG